>DASXRB010000323.1:0-1843 GCA_036506875.1 Kribbellaceae bacterium
AGTTGGCCGGCAGTCCGGTCGCCCCGCGTTACGCGTACCCCTACGCTGCCTGGCTCGCGCTGGCACCGGCCACGTACGCGTGGGACCGCCCGGCCGGTGAGGCGGTGGTCTCGCACGAGTCCGCGTGTCAGGTGCTTGGCCTGGGAGCGCCCACGCTGTCCTCGGCGACGCTGACCGCGGTCCGGCCGCTCCCGGAGCCGCGGGCCACTGTCCTGCACGTTGCCGAGTTGCGGCCGGACGACATCACCGTGCACGAAGGCGTCCCGGTCACCACGGCCCGGCGTACGGTCGTGGACCTGGTCCGCGACCACACCGACCATCTCGAGGTCCGCCGCGCGATCACCGACGCGGTCCGGCTCGACCTCGTCGACCTCACCGAGCTGTACGACGATCTCAGGCCGCTGGCGGCCGAGTTCCACTTCCCGGGGGCGGGGCCGGAGTTCGCACGCTACTTCCTGGCGGACGTCACGACCGGCGCGCTGTCGGTCCGCAACCTGCGCGCGCTCGCCGAGCTCGTGCTGCCCGATCGAGTCGACCGGGCCCAGATCGCCGTCGCGAGCGCGCTGGCCGCGGCGAACGTCGCCGCCGACCAGCGGCTCAGCCGCGACGTGGCCGCCGAAATCACCGGGAGACTTGGACTGGCATGACCGAGACGACGTCGTACGACGAATTCTGGACCGGTCTCGCCGCGTCGATCCGCACCGGCGCCGCCGATGGGCAGACGCCGCTCGGTGCCCCGGAACAACTCGGGCTCGCCGAGCGCTACGAGCGGCTCTACTCGGCGTCGGCCCGGATGCTCACCGCGCAGGGGTCGCGGACCTGGCACGGCGACCGCTGGCCCGCCGAGCGGCGGCAGGCCTGGTCCCTGCTGGAGATCGCCCTGCTCGACGACCGGCTGGCCGGGCTGGTGTCGGCGGCGCCCGACCCCGCGCGTCACCTCGCCGCATCCGCACGACCGACCACATTCGCCGCCGCTGTCGAGTGGTGGAACGGCAGGCTCGCCGCGGAGCAGCCGACGGATCCGATCGTCGTCGTGCCCGGCCCGCTGCACACCCAGGTGGCCGTCCTCCTGGCGGAGCTGGCCGCCCGGCTCGCACCCGGCCGCCCGGTCGCTGCTGTGGGCGACGACGCTGCCGGACTGAGCGCGGCGGTGCACGAGCTCGCCGACCTGCTCCGGGCGCCGCTCACGGGGACAGGCACGCCCCATCCCGCGGAGGCAGTGCGAGTGGTACGCGGGCCGGAACCACTCGGCTTCGGTCCCGCGCTGCCCACGCAGCTCGACCGCCTGACCGCCGCCGCGTCGCAGGCCGCCGCGGCGATCCCCGTCCCCGACGAGCTGGACGCCGACTTCGCCGTACGACGTGAAGCCGCGACCGCCGCGGCCGACCTGCGAACGCTGCTGGAGGATCCAGGCGCTCCCGGGTGGCGGGAGCGCCAGCCCGGAATCCGGCCGGAGTCGCACCTGGTGTCCGGATACCAGTGGAACGGCGATGCGGGCCGTCCACTGCCCTTCGCCGACCAGGAGACCGCCGTCCGGTCGGCGATCAGTGCTGTCCGGCCACCCTGGCGGCCGACCTCCGCCGATCCGGAGCCGGAACCCAGCCCCCGGCAGAGCTGGGTCGTGCTGCCCGCCGAAGCTGCGCTGGCGGCCGCCAACCTGCTGGACGAGTTGGCCGCTCGACTCATCCCCGGCCGCTGGAGCGGCACGATCCACTACCGCGCCTACCCGCTCCAGGACTTCATCGCCGTCAGGCTGCCGGCACGCTTCCGCGAGATCTAGGTGAACTAGTGCCCGGCGCGGCCCCCGTTGCCACCGTCGCGGCCGGGGCGGTCGTTCCTGCCC
>DASXRB010000324.1:0-1919 GCA_036506875.1 Kribbellaceae bacterium
TTCGTCGAGCGGGATGCGGAGCTGGATTTTCACGTTCCAGCCGGTGACGTGGACCTCATCAACGATCAGGCGTAGTAGCTGTTGACGCTGGTCGAAGTCGAGTTGGTCGATGACGGTCAGGACGCGTTGGGCGAAGCCGGCGACTCGGTTGCGGATTTGGTTGTTGCGGGCCAGGTCCTGGCGTTGGCTGGTGAGTGCCTCGCGGCGCTGATGTAGGTCTCGGCGGCGGGTTTCCGCATCGGTGGCGCGGCGTTGCAGTTCGGGCAGGTCGAGTAGCCCGGTCTGGTAGAGGTCGACCAGGCGGCGCCGTTCGGCTTCGACGCTGTGGAGTCGTCGGTCGAGGCGGGTCAGTTCGGCGGCGAGGAGTTCGTCGTCAGGGGTGGGGGTGTGCGCGGCGACGGTCTGTTCGCCGGTGGCCAGGACGTCGGGGCGTAGCAGGGCGCCGCGGATCTGGTCGAAGACGAAGGCGTCGAGGGCGTCGGCGCGGATGTTGCGTTCCGGGCAGCGTTTGTCCGGTCCGCCGGCCTTGATCGGGTCGTGGTTGCGGCAGTAGTAGTAGCGGTGCCAGGTGCCGTTGCGGCCGCGCATTTTGTGGCAGTTCACGCCCACCCCGCAGGTGCCGCATTTGACCAGGCCGCGGAGCATCCATTGCCCTGGTTCGGCGCGTCGTGGGCTCCACCGGCTGTTGTCGCGGGCGATCTGGTTGACCGCCTCGAACGTGCTTTCGTCCACAATGGACGGTATGGTGATCGGGATCCATTCATCGCGGGGTCGGGGTACTTGTTTCGAGCGTCGGCCGGGCCGGTGGTCCGGGACGGCCTCGGTGCGGTTGAAGTAGATCCTGCCAATGTAGGCCTCGTTGTGCAGCATGCGGCTGATGGTGGAGGTGCCCCAGATCGGGCGTTGCCCAGTGGGTGGCGGCACGCCGTCGCCGCACAGGCGCCTGACGATCTCGCGGATGGAGCCCGCCGGCGGTGTAGTCATCGAAGATGCGCCGCACGATGGCGGCTTCTGGTTCGAAGACGACCAGTCGGGCCGGGCCGGTCGCGTCGCGGGGTAACCGCTGGTAGCCGTAGGGAATGCGCCAGGCAATGACTTCCCCGGCGCGGGAACGGAACAGCTTGCCGCGCCGGTACCGTTCGGCGATCTTCGCCCGTTCGTACTCGGCGATGACGCCCTGGACCTGGGTCAGTAGCCGGGCCTGCGGGTCGTCGTCGATCGGTGGCGCGTCGGTGAACCGCACGGTTACGCCATGGCGGGCCAGTTCGTCGAGGACGATGACCTGGTAGGCGTAGACGCGGACGAGCCGGTCCGGGGACAGGCACCACACCACGTCGATCAGCCCGGCCTCGGCGGCGTCGCGCAACGCGTCCAGGCCGGGTCGGTCCAGCCGGGCACCGGAGTGCCCGTCGTCGCAGAACTCGCCGACCAGCTCGTCGGCCTCGTCGCTGACACGCCGGCGCAGCACCGCCAGTTGGGAGCCGATGGTGCCGCGCTGCTGCTGTGATTCGGTAGAGACTCGGGCGTAGATGGCAGCCCTCATCGGTGCGCCTCCCTCGGCATCCGGCTGCATCGGGTGGTGGCCGCGGTCACAGCACCGCGTACCCGGCGGCCAACGCGTCCAGACGCGGATCGTCGTACGGACTCCAGGGTGGCCGTGCCGCGCCGACCAGTTCGGCACGGAAGACCGGTTCGGTGGCCGGCCAGGCGATCAGGCCGGGCAGCCCGCGGCGGGCGAACCGTGCCGCGCTCAGGCAATCGGGTAGCGCGCCGGTGGCCAGTATCTGGCGGCGCAGGGTTTCGTAGTCGGCTTGCGCCGCCTCACTTACCGGCCAGAACCGGCCGGGTGAGGCGAACGCCGCCGCACTCACCGCCGGCGGACCCGTTCCACCGTGCGTCGGTGCAGCCGAACCCCGAAC
>DASXRB010000325.1:0-4370 GCA_036506875.1 Kribbellaceae bacterium
CGACTACGACGGGATCGGCGACGTGCTGGAGGTCCGGTTCGGCGCCGGCACCGGGCAGGGCACCGCCATGATGACCGGCGCGGACGACCCGCTGGCGCCCGGCGGCGCCGGCCTGGACGCGCACGACCTCGACACCGGCGCCGACGGCTCGGGCTGAACCGGCGCGCTGAAACCTGGCCGTGACACGACGCGGGTGAATATCTTGAATCCTGGCAGGGGGGTATGCCAGTGGAGCCTGTGGTCTTCCGCGAGAAGGTACGCAGACCGGATCCGTGCGGTCTGAAACGCGAGCGGCTGGAGCGCTCGCTGCTGGCCGATGACGGGCCGACAGTGGTGCTGCTCCTCGCGCCGGCCGGCTCGGGCAAGACAACGTTGCTGAGTCAGGTAGCTGGGCGTACGACAGCCTGGTACCGGGCCGGGGCGGAGGACGGTTCGGAGGCCGGGCTGGTCCGGCACCTGACCCGCGCGATGCGCGACGTCGTCCTGCCGGAGGCGGTGGCCCGCGACGTGGCCGCGGAGCCGAGCGTCGCCGCGCTGATCCTCGCCGTCGAGCGCGGGGTCCGGGCCGGTGCGCAGCTGGTCGTGGACGACGCTCACGAGCTCGTCGGCACGCCCGCGGAGGCGGCCCTGGAGCGGTTCATCGAGCTGCGGCCGCGCCAGCTGCGGCTGCTGCTGGGTTCGCGCCGGGCGCTCGCGTTCAACATGCCGCGGCTGCTGGTGTCCGGGGACTTGCGGGTGCTCGACGGTGACGACCTGCGCTTCCGCTCCTGGGAGGTCGAGGAGCTGTTCCGCGCGGTGCACCGTCGGCCGCTGCCGCCGGAGGCGGCCGCCGCGCTGACCCGCCGTACCGGAGGCTGGGCGGCGGGGCTGCAGCTGTTCCACCTCGCCACGATGGGCAAGCCGGATCCGGAACGGGTCCGGGCGGCGCGTGAGCTCGGCGGCCGGTCCCGGCTGATCCACGCCTACCTGACCCGCAACGTGCTGGCCGAGCTGGACCCGGACCGCCGCGAGTTCCTGCTCATCACCAGCACCCTCGGCCGGCTCACCGGGACACTGTGCGACCGGCTGCTGAACCGCACCGGCAGCGCCGCCGTACTGGAGGAGCTGGAGCGGCAGCAGTTCTTCACCACGTCGGCCGACGACGGGTCGTCGTACCGCTATCACCAGGTCCTGCAGGCGCACCTCGAGGGACTGCTGATCGACGAGCTGGGCCCGGCCGCGTCCCGCGACCTGCACGCGACCAGCGCGCGGCTACTGGAATCCGAGGGCTACCACCGGGAGGCGATCCGCGCCTTCGCGCTGGCCGACGACTGGGGCTCGGTCGCGCGGCTGCTGCAGCACGGCGACAGCATGCTGCCGGTGGCCGGCAAGGACTGGGCCGGGTTGCCGGACGACGACCCGTGGCTGGCGCTCGCGCGGGCTCGCCGGCTGCTGCGGTCGGGGTCACTCGAGCCCGCCGTCGCGGCGTACCGGCGCGCGGAGTCGCTGCTGGACGACCCCGAGTTCCGGGCCATCTGCTCCGGTGAGCGGGCCTTCGCGACGACCTGGACGCGGCCGCCGGGGACGGGACCGGTGCCCGGCCCGGACGGCGACCCGGCGCGGCGGATCGCGGAGGCGCTGCGCCGGGCCACCCAGCGGGTGCCGGCGGCGCCGAGCGGCGACCCGCTGGCCGACGGGGTCGCGCGGCTGCTCGACGGGGCGCCCGACGAGGCCCGGCAGCTGCTCGGCCGGGTGCCGCCCGGTCCGTCCTGGCAGCAGCTGTACGCGCAGCTCGCGCTCACGGTCGCGGACCTGGCCGACGGCGACTGGGCCGGCGCGGTCGCGCCGCTGGAGGAAGTCGCGCTGTCGGCGGACCTGGAGGACCAGCCCTGGCTGGCCCGGGTGGCGCGCGGGTTGCAGGCCGCGGTCCTCCGGTCGACCAGGCCCGACACCTGGGGCGCGGACGGCTGCGCGGCGCTGGCCGGCGACTGCGGGCGCGACGGTGATCCGTGGGGCGCGCTGCTGATCACGCTGTTCGCCGGTGCGGCCGAGCTGCGGGCGGGTGCCGACGAGGCGGCGGCCAGCTGGTTCGAGCGGGCCGGGAGCGCGGCGGCCGGGCTCGGCGCGCGAGCGCTGGAGGCGTGGGCCGCGACGTTCGGCGCGGTCGCGGCCGCGCGCCGCGGGCAGCCGGACGCGCCGGACCGGGTCCGGGCGG
Organism: Kribbellaceae bacterium; assembly: GCA_036506875.1. Lineage (GTDB taxonomy): Bacteria > Actinomycetota > Actinomycetes > Propionibacteriales > Kribbellaceae > DASRHY01. The sequence goes on from DASXRB010000325.1 coordinate 2,195, forward strand.
CCGAGACGCTGGCCAGGACGAGCGGCGTGACCGGTGCCTATCCACTGCTCGACCACGCCCGGAGGTTGCACCAGGATCCCGTCCCGCAGCCGGGCGGCTCCCCCGCCGTGCGGGTGCGGTGCCTCGGTGGCTTCGCGCTCGAGGTCGGCGACGCGCCCGTCCGGCTGCCGGCGCTGCGGCCGCGTGCGCGGGCGTTGCTGCTGCTGCTCGCCATCCACCACGGCCGCGACGTGCACCGGGAGCGGCTGATCGACACGCTGTGGCCGGACGCGCCGGCGGCGGCCGGCACCCACCGGCTGCAGGTCGCCGCCTCGAACGTCCGGCAGAGCCTGGCCGCCGCCGGGCTCGGCGACCAGACGGTACGACGGCACGCCGACGCCTACCGGCTGGAGCTGTCCGGGGCGTGGTTCGACCTGGCCGAGTTCGAGGACCGGTCGCAACGCGGTCAGCGCGCGGCGGCCGACGGCGATCCCGGCGCGGCCGTCACGCACTGGTCGGCCGCGCTCGAGCTGTACGGCGGCGAGCTGCTCCCGGAGGTCGGCCCGGCCGAGTGGGTGCTGGCCGAGCGGGACCGCTTGCGGCTCGCGGCGGCCGAGGCGGCTCTGGGGATCGCGGGGCTTTCCCGTGCCGAGAGCCCGGCCGACGCCGTGCGCGCCGCGCAGCGGGCGGTCGACCTGGACCCGCTCCGCGACTCGTCCTGGCTGCTGCTCGCCGAGCTGCAGGACCTGGTCGGCGACCCGACCGCGGCGGTGGCTACCCGGCGGGAACACGCCCGGGTGTACGCCGAGCTCGCGCCGCCGGTCAGCTCGTCACGATCTGGACCCGATGGACCACGTGCGCGGGCTTGAGCGACGCGACCAGCGCGTTCAGCCGGTCCGGGTCCACCTGCCGGCCCTCCTCGGGGAACACCCGCACCACCACGGCCGGCGTGGCCTCGCCGGGCAGCGGGTCGGCCGCGTCGGTCGACCAGGACGCGCCGCCGGACTCGACCACCTGGGCGCGGACGCCGAGCAGCGCGGCGACCGCCAGCTCGATCCCACGCCGGGTGCCCTGCCAGCCGTGCAGCTCGCTGGTGGACCGCAGCAGCTCACGCTGCCGGACCGGGTCGTGCCCGGGGTCGACGGCCAGCCCGAGCCAGTGCGCCAGCCACGGCAGCAGGTCCTCCGGCGCGGTGCCGAGGTCCAGGTACGCCGGCAGGTTGTCGAGGGTGCTCAGCACCGGCGCGAGCACGGCGTCGAGGCCGTCGCAGAACCGCTGCGTGAACGGGTCCTCGCGGTAGACCGCGGGCAGCGTCTCGCCGAGCGGGTGCGCGCTGCGGACCTCCAGCGGGCCCCTCATCGCCGCACCCGGACCTGGTGCTCGTAGGAGAAGACCAGCGCCGTGGCCGGCAGGTCGAGCCGCTGCACCGGGGCGGACCGCTGCCCGGTCATCGCGTCGGCCGGGAACAGCTCGACGCTGATCTCCTGCGCCATGTCCACGCCCGGGATCCGGGCCAGCGCGGCGTGCACCTCGTGCGACTGCACCGACCGCCCGAACGGCCAGCCGGTGCCGTCCGGCCCGCCGGTCAGCGGGTGGAACAGGTCGTACAGCGCCCGCAGCACGGCGGTCTTCACCTCGTCGCGGTCGAACAGCTTGCGGGCGCTGACGTCGACGACGGCGGTCAGCCCGACGTACTCCGGCGGCGCGACCAGCAGCCTGGTCCCGACCAGCCGGCGGTCGTCCAGGCTCGCGGAGATCCGCTCCAGGGTGCCCTCGGGCGGGATCAGGTCCGCGCGCCGGACCCGGCCGACCTCGTCACCGGCGACGTGCGGTACGACGAGCACCCGGATACCGCCGGCGTCGGCGGGATCCTGCGCGGGTACGCAGTGCACGCGCGCGGCGTCCGGCGCGACCTCCCGGGCCAGCTCCTCGAAGTCCTCCGCGGTGACCGCGCGGCCGCGCGAGCGCAGCAGCATCGGGCCGCGCACCTTCGCCTCGTCCAGGGTCTCGGCGTCCGCGCCGCCGATCGCCGGTGCCCGGTTCTCCACCCGCGCGACGTACGGGACGCTGGTCTTCAGCACTCGCACCTGCCCGCGTGCCACGTTGCCGCGCCGGCCGCCACCGGTCCGGTACGACGTGAGCACGATCGACGCGCCCGCCGGCGGCACCGCGCCGTAGCTCCGCAGCCCGCCGTCCG
>DASXRB010000326.1:0-4147 GCA_036506875.1 Kribbellaceae bacterium
GTGATCGCCATGCGGCCGACAGGACGGCACGCGGAACCAGGGAGGGAACTCGGCATGAGACCGCTGCTGCTCGGGTACGTCCGGGCGCATCTGCTGATGACCGAGTCCGAGCTCGGGGACGTGAAACAGGACCTCGCGGACTTCGCGGCGCGGGAGGGATACACGCTCGGGCGGGTGTACGTCGAGCGGATCGACCGGGCGCCGGCCGCGTTCCAGACGCTGGTCGACGACGTTCGGCGGCAGGAGGAGAAGGCGGTCGTCGTACCCGGCCTGCACCATCTCGCGGTGCTCGGCGTACCGACGGCGCTCAAGGACCACCTGGAGTACTACACGGGTGTGCGCGTGCTGACGGCGTACACCGCCCCCTAGACCGGCGGGGCCGGCGCCCAGTCCCCCTCTGCAGGCGCCGGTCCCGTCGCTCCGCTTCTGTGTGAATGTGTTTGAAAGCCTTGACTATTGGGCGTTTACGCGCGAAGAATCAACGGCACCCTTCCCGCTTCCGTTGGAGAGTGCCGTGCCCCGAAAGCCACTGCGCACGTCCGTCACCGCCCTGGCCCTGGTGGCCGCCGGGCTGGTCACCGTCCCGATCGCATCCGGCGGCCTCGCCGCCGCCCAGGCAGCACAGAGCACCGAGGACGCCATCACCCTGCACTCGGACGAGCTGACCGTCGCGGTCGCCGCCGACTTCCCCCGCGTGCTCGGTTACACCGACAACGCCACCGGCCGCACCCTCGGCGGCCAGCCCGACACCATCAGCACCGTCCGGATCAACGGCACCGCGCAGACCGCGACCCTCGCCGCGCCGCCGGCCGTCACCGACGGCAGGGCGACCTACACGCTGACCTTCGGCGCGCTGCCCGGCGTCGAGCTCGACGCGAGCCTGAGCGTCGACCACCGGGTCACCACGTTCCGGATCGACGCGGTGCGCGACACCGACACCACCCGCGTGAAGACGATCGACATCCCGGACCACGACCTGGTCTCGGTCGCCAGCACCGACCCCGGCGCGGCCACCGCGTTCACCCGGCTGGACGCGGACTCGACCCGCACCGCGGACCGGTTCGGCACCGTCACCGCGTCCACCCCGGCCGAGGCGAACCCGGTCGGGGCGGCATACGCGTTCGTCAACACGAGCGGCCTGGCGGCCGGCATCGAGTCCAACTCGACGTACGACAGGCCGTCCGGGCTCGCGTCGGACGACATGCGTTTCTGGCACCAGGCCCGCAGGGCCGCGGACGGCAGCGTCCGGGTCGGGGTCTGGTCGGGCCAGTGGACCTACCGCGGCGACACGTCGCCGTACACCGAGCCGTTGCCCTGGGCAAAGGTCGTGGTGACGCCGGACGCCAACACCGACGGCACGGTGGACTGGGAGGACGGCGCGCTGGCGTTCCGCTCGATCATGGTCGAGCCCCCGGGCGCCGGCGAGACCAAGGACCGCGTCATCACGCACATCCCGTTCAACTTCGCCAGCCAGGCCACGCACCCGTTCCTGCGCACGCTGGACGACGTGAAGCGGATCGCGCTCGCGACCGACGGGCTCGGCCAGCTCGCCATCCTCAAGGGGTACGGCGCGGAGGGCCACGACTCGGCGCACCCGGACTACGGCGGCAACTACAACACCCGGGCCGGCGGTCTCGACGACCTGAACACCCTGCTGCGGAAGGGCAAGGCGTGGAACACCACCTTCGGCGTGCACGTCAACGCGACCGAGTCGTACCCGGAGGCGAACGCCTTCGACGAGACCCTGGTCGACAAGAACGCCAAGGGCTGGAACTGGCTGAACCAGAGCTACTACATCAACCAGCGCCGCGACCTGGCCTCCGGTGACATCGTCCGCCGGTTCCAGCAGCTGCGTGACGAGACCGACCCGAACCTGTCGTTCCTCTACATCGACGTGTACTACAGCACCGGCTGGCTCGCCGACGGCCTGACCCGGCAGCTGCGCGAGCAGGGCTGGAACATCGGCACCGAGTGGGCCTACCGGCACGAGCGCGCCTCGACCTGGGCGCACTGGGCGAACGACCTCGACTACGGCGGCGCCACGAACAAGGGCCTGAACTCGCAGATCATCCGGTTCGCCCGCAACCACGAGAAGGACGTCTGGAACCAGCACCCGATCCTCGGCGCGTCCGCGAACGTGGACTTCGAGGGCTGGACCGGCGAGGTGAGCTGGGACGAGTTCTACGACAACGTCTGGCAGCGCGACGTGCCGGCGAAGTACCTGCAGCGCCAGCAGATCCTCGACTGGGACGCCGGCCAGATCCGCTTCACCGGCGGTGTCCGCGGCACCGTGGAGAACGGTCGCAGGACGGTGTACGACGGGCAGGCGAAGGTGGTCGACGGCGACCGCTACCTGCTGCCGTGGACCGAGCCGGGCAAGAGCGCGCCGTCGAAGCTGTACCACTACGACAAGGCCGGCGGGAACTCGACCTGGACCGTCCCGGCGGAGTTCGCGGGCGTCGGCAAGTTCACCGTCTACCGCCTGACCGACACCGGCCGGGAGGCCGCCGGCACGGCCACCGTGCAGAACGGCACCGTGACGCTGTCCGCCAAGGCCGGCCAGCCGTACGTGCTCTACCCCGGCACCGCGCCCGCGCCGGTCGCGCCGGACTGGGGTGTGGGCACGCACGTGACCGACCCGGGCTTCAACGCCGGCAACCTGAGCGCCTGGCACCCGGCCGGTGGCGCGAGCATCGCCCGGCTGGACAACGGCCAGCACGTGGTCTCGCTCGGCAAGACCGACTCGAGCATCACCCAGCAGCTCACCGGGCTCACCGCGGGTACGACGTACTCCGCGTCGGCCTGGATCGAGGTGGAGCCCGGCGAGACCCGCGCGGCCACCCTCGAGGTCGACGGACACCGCGTGACGGTCGAGCGGTCCACGGCGCTGAACCAGGTGGCCGCGGACGACAAGTACGGCCGCTACTACCAGCGTGCCCGGGTGCTGTTCGACGCCACCGGGCCGACGGCTACGCTGACGATCTCGGCCGTCGCCGGTGAGCCGGAGGTACGTGCCGACGACGTCCGGGTCGTGGCCACCACCCGGGCGACCGCGCCGGGCACCACGTCGTACGAGGACTTCGAGCACGTCGACCAGGGCTGGGGTCCGTTCGTCAAGGGTGACGCCGGCGGCGTCACGGACCCGCGGACGAGCCTGGCGCGCAAGCACGCGCCGTACACGCAGGCCGGCTGGAACGGCAAGCGGGTCGACGACGTGCTGGACGGCGACTGGTCGCTGAAGGCGCACGAGGAGAACTCGGGCCTGGTCTACCGCACGGCGCCGTGGACGGTGCCGTTCACCGCCGGGCACAAGTACCGCGTGACCTTCCAGTACGCCAGCGGCCGGGCCGGGTACTACCAGTGGGTCCTGGGCACCGACCGGATCGTGCGCGGCACGCCGGCGCCCGTGGACGTCAAGGCGACGCCGATCGGTGAGCAGCGCACTCCGGCGACCTTCACGCAGGAGTTCACGGCGGGCTGCGGCGGCGACACCTGGGTCGGGCTGCGCAAGCTCGGCAGCGAGGGCGACCAGGCCGACTTCATCCTGGACGACTTCGCCGTCACCGACCTCGGCGCCAGCACCGAGCCGGCGGACTGCACGTCGACGAGTGTCGGCGGCGTCGGCCTGAAGGGCATGGTCTCCGGTGAGACCAACCCGGTCACGGTGTCGTTCACCAACAACGGCGAGACCGCGGTCTCGGGTGTCACCCTCGGGCTGAGCGGGCTGGACGGCTGGACCGTCGCCGCCACCACGGGTACGACGTTCGACACGGTGAAGCCGGGCGCCACCGTCACCGCCGGGTACGACGTCACCCCGCCGGCCGGCACCCCGGCGGGCGACTACCAGCTGACCGCCCACAGCACGTTCACCACCGGCGGCCGGCAGCTGACCTCGGACACCACGGCGATCGCCAAGGTGCTGCCGCCGGGGATCATCCCGCAGTCGCGGATGTCGGTGTACGACGTCTCCAGCGACGACGCCGCCACCGGCGGCGCGGCGCCGATGGCGATCGACGGCGACCCGAGCACGATCTGGCACACCGCCTGGTCGGAGGTCGACCCGGACCCGGGCTACCCGCACTGGATCACGCTCGACCTGGGATCGTCATACACCGTCGACGGGTTCAGCTACCTGCCGCGGCAGGTG
>DASXRB010000327.1:0-13184 GCA_036506875.1 Kribbellaceae bacterium
CGGGACGAACCCCGACTCGTAGGCCAGGATCACCGCCTGGGTGCGGTCGCGGGCGCCGAGCTTGGCGAGCAGGTTCGCGACATGCGTCTTGATCGTCTGGACGCCGAGGAACAGTTCGGCCGCGATCTCCGCGTTGGACATCCCGCGCGCCATCAGCCGCAGCACCTCCTGCTCGCGCTCGGTGAGCTGCGCGTGGTCCAGGCCGCCGGGCTCCGGGGCGTGGCCGCCGGCGCGGGCGAGGGCCAGTGACCGGATCGCCTCCGGGAACAGCAGCGACTCGCTGCGGGCAACCGTGCGGATCGCCTGCACGATGTCGGCCGGCGGGGTGCGCTTGAGCAGGAAGCCGGATGCGCCGGCCCGCAACGCGTCGTACACGTAGTCGTCGTTCTCGAACGTGGTGACGACCAGGATCCGCGGCCGTGGCTCGGGCGCGTCGAGGAGCAGCCGGGTGGCCTGGATGCCGTCGACGGCGGGCATCCGGACGTCCATCAGGACGACGTCGGGCCGGGTGCGCCGTACGACCGGGAGCACCTCGGCGCCGTCGGCCGCCTCGCCGACCACGGTGAGGTCCGGCTCGGCGCCGACGATCGCGCGCAGCCCGCTGCGGATCAGCGGCTCGTCGTCGACGATCACCACGGAGATGTTCACGCTCGTTCCTTCCGCTGTCGTGGTTGCGGCGCCGTTCTGGGTCCGGTCGGCAGGGTCACGTCCAGGTGCCAGCCGCCGCCCGCCCGGCCGGCGTCGACGGTGCCGCGCAGGATCCCGACGCGTTCGCGGATCCCGGCCAGGCCGCGGCCGCCACGGGTCCGGCCCGGCTTGCCGGCGTTCCGCACGGGGTTCGTCAGGCGGAGCCGCAGGGAGCCCGGGGAGGGCCGGACGGCGAGGGTGACGGTGAGCTCGCCCGGTGGCAGGCCGGCGTGCCGGACCGCGTTCGTCAGGCCCTCCTGCACGATCCGGTACGCCTCGCGTGACACCACCGCCGGGATCGCGTCCAACCCGTCGCCGACGTCCGCGTCGACCCGGACCCCCACCGCCCGGGTCGCGTCCAGCAGCTTCGGCAGGTCCCCGAGCGTCAGCTGCGGCAGCGTCGAGGTCTGCTCGTCGCGCAGCAGCCCCAGCACGTGGTCGAGATCGGTGAGCGCGGCGCGCGCGGACTCCTCCATCGCACCCAGCGCGGTCCGCGCGAAGTCGGGATCGGTGTCCAGCACCCGGCGCGCCGCCCCGGCCTGCAGCGTCACCAGGCTGAGCGCGTGGCCGACGCTGTCGTGCAGCTCGCGCGCCAGCCGGTTGCGCTCCACCAGCATCGTCGTACGACGTTCGAGCAGCTCGATCCGCTCGACCGCCGTCGGGCCGAGCACCGCCGGCGCCCACCGCGCCAGGACCGCGCCGGCTCCCGCGGCCAGCAGCGGCAGGCACAGCACCATCAGTACGCCGGTCGCCGGCAGCCATGCGTCCGCCCAGCCGCCGCCGGTGCGGTAGGGGACGTCCGGCAGCAGGTAGTGCCGTGCCGGGTCGCGGAACGGCGCCGCGACGAGCAGCATCGCGAACGGCAGCCCGAGCACGGTCGCGAACCCGACGAGGCCGCCGGTGAGCAGGTGCAGCACGAACCAGGCCGCGGTCCGCCGCCGCTGCGGCCAGCTGCGCGCCGGCCCGATCGGCCGTTCCGCGAACCGCACCCCGAGCAGCGACTCGACCGCCACGCCCTCGACCTCGCGCACGGCCGGTAGCAGGCCGAGAGCGACCGGAGGTCCGGCGATCACCGTGAGTGCGAACGCGAACCGCAGCGCCGGCGGCCCGGCGGCGTCCTGCGCGATCGCGGCCAGCCCGCTGTCGACCAGCAGGAACGCCAGCACCAGCGCTGCACCGAGCATCAGGTAGACCCAGCGCAGGTACGTCGAGCTCCGCACCATGGCGCCTGCCGTCGCGGCCCCGGCGCGCCGGATCGTCCGCACGGCTAGGTTCACCAGCCCATCCTGCCAAAGGCAGACCGCGGTCCGGCTCCCTCCACCGGGTGAGCCGGCCCGGGCCGGCAACGGCGGCGAGGCTCAGCCTCACCCGGCTGAGCCTCGCTGCGGTCCCCCCAAAAGTTCCCCCGTCGCCCCCATATGCCCCGAGAGCGCCGCCCGATTCCACCCCTCCCGGCCCGCGCGGCTGTGAACTTTCTACGTTTCGCCCGTCACGCTCCGCATCAGGGATCTCCCTACACTCCGAACCGTCTCACGGACCGGTCAGTGGATCGCGACATCGTTGAGGCGGAGGGCCAGCTCGGTGCGGGAGCGGACGCCGAGCTTGCGGTAGACGCGGGACAGGTGCGCCTCGACGGTCTTGCGGGACACGAACAGGGCGGCGGCGACCTCGGGGTTGCTGAGGCCGGAGGCGACCGCGGTGGCGACCTGGGCCTCCTGCGGGGTGAGCGCGACCCGGTTCTCGCCGTTCGGCGGGCGGCGCCGGCCGGTCGCGGCGAGCTCGGAGGACGCGCGGCGCGACCAGGGCAGCGCGCCGAGCGCCTCGAAACCGTCCAGGGCGGCCTCCAGCAGGCGGCGCGCGTCCGACGGGCGGTGCAGCCGGCGCAGCACCTCGCCGTGGCACAGCTGGGTGCGGGCCAGGTCGAACGGGACCGGGCCGCGGCGCAGCGCGTCGTACGCGATCGCGAACGCGGCGTCGGCCTGCTCGGGGGTGGTCGCGGCCAGCCCGCGGCCGCGCGCCGCCATCGCGGCCGGCCAGGGCAGGCCGGTGCGCTCGGCGGCGTCGTCGAGCCAGCGCTCGATCTCCTCGGCCCGCTCCGGGTTGCCGGCCCGGTGCAGCGCCTCGACCAGGTCGCCCGCGTACGGGACCACCGTCGGGGTGCCAAGGCCCTGCTCCAGCGACAGCCGGTGCGCGAGCTCGAGCTGCACCATGGCGCCCTCGATGTCGTTCTCGCCGAGCAGGCACAGACCGAGTGCGGCGGCGGCCTGGGTGTCCAGGCTGGCGGTGTCGAGCTGGGCGGTCGCCTCGCGCAGCTCGGCGAGCCGCTCCCGGCACCTGGCGCCGTCGCCGCGGGCGGCGTCGAGGTACGCCACGTCCACCAGGGCGTAGCCGGTGGCGCCGCGCTGGGCCAGCTCGCGGCCCCAGCGGACCGCCTCGAACGCCTCCGCGTACGCCGCGGTCCAGTGCCCCGACCAGCGGTCGAGCTCGCTGCGGATCCCGAGGCAGTACGGCAGCACCAGCGGGGCGCTGTGCTGCCGGGCGGCGGCGATCGCGCGGTCGAGCAGTGGACGGGCCACGGCCTGCTGCTGGGCCCAGCCGCGGGCGTGGCCGGCGAACGACAGCGACTGCAGCTCGGCGACCGGGTCGGCGGTGGCCAGCGCGTCGGCGATCTCGTCGAGCATCGCGGTCGCCCCGGCCACCTCACCGGCGAGCAGCCGTGCCGTCAGCACCGACGTGGCGACCGGTAGCGGCGGATCGGCGCCGGGCGGCAGCGCGGCGAGCGCGCGTTCCGCGTCGGACAGGGCGAGGTCGACCCGGCCGCTCATCACCGCGGGCACGATCGCCTCCGCCCACAGCGCCATCGCGAGCGCCGGGACGCCGGCGGCGGTGGTCGCGGCGCGGACGAACCGGTCGTGCGCGCCGTGGACGTCGCCGAGCCAGGTGACCGCGCGGCCGATGACGAGCTCGAGCTGGGCCCGCAGCGCGGGGTCGGTCGCGTGCCGCAGGGCGCGCTCGCCGATCGCGACCGCCTCGTGTGGCGCCTCACCCATCAGCGACCAGGTCGCCGCGCTCGCGAGCCGGCCGGCCTTGGCGGCTTCGTCGGTGCTGAAGTCGGCGGCCCGCGCGGCCGCCTCGGCGGCGGTGCCGTACGCGCTGCGCCGCAGTGCCTGCGCGGCGGCCCCGTCCAGGGCCGCCGCCACCGACTCGTCCGGCGGGTGGGTCGCCGCGGCCAGGAACCACGGCCGCTCCTCGTCGTCGCAGACCTGTGCCCAGACCCGGTTGGCGCGCTGCCGCTGCCCGGCGGCGGAGCGGTGCAGTACGGCGGACCGCACCAGCGGGTGCCGCAGCTCCACAACGTGCTCGGACGCCGTGAGCAGGCCGGCCGCCTCAGCGGCGGCCAGATCGTCCTCGTCCAGGTCCTGTGCGCGCAGCACCTCCGCGATCCGGCCGAGGTCGCGGGTCTGGGCCGTGACGACCAGCAGCAGGGCCGCATGCGCCCGGTCGGACAGCGCGTCCAGCCGCGCACCCCAGATCGTGTCGGTCACCACGGCCGGCACGAGCTCGCCGAGCGGCTCGGTCCCGTTGCGCTGCTCGCGGCTCAGCGACCGGGCGGTCTCGACCAGCGCGAGCGGATTGCCGCCGGCCATCCGGGCCACCTGCTGGGCGACGTACAGCTCCATCTCGCGGGCCCGGGCCTGGATCAGCGCGACCGACTCGCGCGTGTCCAACGGCCGCATCTCCAGCACCTCGATACCGGAGGCATCGATGTCGGCGAGGCCCTCCGGACGGATGGCGAGCGCCATCGACACGCCCTCCTCGGCCAGCCGGCGGGCGACGAACAGCAGCACCTGGCGCGACGCCGCGTCGACCCAGTGCAGGTCGTCGACGAGCGCCAGGACCGGCCGTTCCGAGCCGGCGGCCGACAGCAGGCCGAGGGTCGCCGCGCACACGGCGTACGGCGCGGGCGGGGGACCGTCCTCGAGCGCGAGCGCGCAGCGCAGCGCGGTGGCCTGGGTGTCCGGGAGCGCGTCGATCCGGTCCTGCAGCGGCCGGACCAGGTCGGCCAGCGCGGCGAACGGCAGCTCGACCTCGGACTCGATCGCGGTGGTCCGCAGCAGGGTCCGGCCGCGCTGCTGCGCGGCGAGCTGGTCGAGCAGGGTGGACTTGCCGATGCCGGCGCCGCCGGTGAGCAGCAACGACCGTCCGCTGTCCCGCGCCAGCGCCCGCAGGGCGGTCCGGACTGCGGTGTGACCCACGATCCGGAAGCCCGGACCTGACGACTCGCGCGCTGCACCCACCTGTCAGCGACCTCCCCGCACACACCCCAACCGTCCGGACGGACCGGGTCCCAGGTCACAGCCTGCCTCCGCGAGCCGTCAACCGCCACCCGTAGTCCGAGATTGCGCAAACCGGGCGGCTCGGAGGTTGGTAGCGGAAAAGCATTGCCATGGTTACGCAGCGAGGTCTAACTTCGTCCTTGCGGCTCGGGGGCCGCTGCTGTGGCCAGGGGTGGCCACACGGCCTGCGCCGCTGGGGGTGACCTGATGGGTCTCGTCGGTTTCGCACGCTCTCGTTCCCTCTCCGTACTGGCCTCGATGAGCGTGCTGACCGGCATGCTGGTCGCGACCGCGCAACCCGCGCACGCCGTCGACAACGGGGTCTCCGACCTGCTGGGGGCCCTCGGCGCGCCGCCCGCGGCCGGTACCAGCAACCTGGCCGCGTGGACGTCCGGGCTGGGGTCGATCGACAAGCTCGGTGAACAGCTGCCGCTGGTGGCCGCCAGTCCGGGCGGCCTGCTCGGCTTCCCGGACCTGTTCTCGAAGGCGGTGTCGGACGAGTTCGGGTCGGCGTCGAGCTTCGGCGACCTGCAGGTCGACAAGGCGATCACCATCGACGGCAACCGCACCGGCCATCTCGAGACCACGGTGTCCGACCTCGGTGACGGCAAGAAGCTCGACCTGGTCGTCACGGTCGACAAGGACGTGCAGGGCGAGGACCTCAAGCTGTCCAGCTCCACCCCCAAGGTGGAGCTTTCCGTTGCCGACGGCATCAGCGTGTCGCTGAAGTCGCGGCTCGCGCTGAGCCTGGTGTGGACCGGCTCGGCCGACGACAAGGTCTACCTGGTCAGGTCCGACAGCACGCCGCGGCTGGACGTCGACGCGCATGCGAGCATCGACAACGCCGCCGCGAAGGCGTCGCTCGGCATCCTCGGCGTGTCGCTGACCGGCTCCAGCCTGGACGTCGACGCGCACCTGTTCGGCACCGTGAGCGACCCGAACAACGACGGCAAGCTGTTCTTCACCGAGAACAACGCCGACGACGGCGAGCTGGCGCAGAAGGGCTCGCTCGACGGGCTGTTCAGCGTCGGGTTCGACCCGGACGGCTCGCAGCCGATCAACAACGACGACCCGGGGTCGCGCGGCTCGGTGCACGCCACCTTCCAGATCGGCGCGGCGGCGTCCGGGATCCCCGCGGCGCTGCCGAGCGACATCAGCGCGACCGTCCAGGTCGACTGGAACGACATCGGCACCGGCAGCCCGGTGGTGCAGGCGCCCACCCTGGCCGACACCGTCGGCAAGTTCCAGAACATGAGCCTGCAGGACCTGGCCGAGGGCCTGGCGCAGGTGATCGCCGGCATCACCGCGGTGCAGAAGGCCAAGTTCGACCCCGACGACGGCGGCCCGCTGCCGATGGTCGGTGACCTCGACCTGCCGTTCATGAAGGGCACCCTGTCGGACGCGATCAAGATCAACGACGCGCTCAAGACCTTCCTCGCCACCTGGACCGAGCCGGCGCCCGGCCAGCCCGGCTTCGTGGTCGGGGTCAACGACCCGGCGAAGGCCGGGCAGCCGAAGTTCACGTCGCTGCAGGACCTGCTGAAGAAGCTCGACGACGACGCCGGCATCGGGCTGAGCAACATCACCTGGAACGCCACCAGCAGCAAGCTCGCGTTCACCGTCGGGATGACGAAGGCCGCACCCGGCAGCCCGGTCGACCTCGACCCGGTGAGCATCGAGGCCAGCGGCACCACCGCGTCGTACGGCCCGAAGACGCTGACCGTCGGCGGCGCCGGCTGGAGCACCAACCAGTGGGCCGGCCGCCGCGTCGTCGCCGGCAACTCGGCCGGTGAGGTGGCCTCGAACGACGCCACCACCATCACGCTCAAGACCGACTGGATCGGCGGCCAGCCGGCTCCCGGCACGCCGTACGTGATCGCCGGGGCGGAGCCGCACATCGGCGCGGTCAGCTTCGCGGACAAGCTCGACGACGGCGCCGGGCACGGCATCCTGAACGCGAACTCCGACCAGACCTTCGCCAAGGTCACCCCGTCGTTCAGCGCGTCGGTGACCCTGGTGCTCGACCTGCAGAACCCGAAGACCGGTGACGACTGCGTCGGGTTCGAGGGAAACACCCAGCCGTGCCCGTTCACCAAGACCGACGGGCCGCTGCACACCGTCGTACCCTCGCTGCCGCTGAACACCGACCGGGTGATGATCCGTACCGGGACGTCGCTGTTCTCCGCCGACCTGCCGATCGAGACCCAGGTCGACATGACCGCGAACGCCGGCTTCTTCAAGGTGCGGCTGACCGGCCAGCTGAAGATGTGCAGCTCGGAGCTGAACGACACCTGCTCGGGCGGCAGCCAGAGCGGCCACATGCTGACGGCCGGGTTGAAACAGCTCGGTGACGCCGACCACGACATCCGGCTGGCGACGCTGTTCCAGAAGCTCGCCGCCAAGCCGTCCGACCTGCTCGACGTCGACGTCAACGTGCGTGCCTACGGCAACCTGTCGGTCGGCATCCCGGACGCGGCGTCGTTCCTGCCCGCGGGCGCGACCGCGAACTTCACCGCCAAGTGGGGCGACCTGACCGACCCGGCGACGGCGAACCTGGACACCTCGGACCTGTCCGAGATCTTCAAGCTGGACTTCGACGCGAACGACCCGAAGGCGCTGTTCACCGCCCTGATCAAGACTCTGCAGACGCTGTCCAAGCAGCTCGCGGACGCCAACCCGACGGACGGCTCCGGCGTCTTCGACAAGGACGTCCCGGGTCTGGGCAAGTCGCTGCGCGACCTGCTGCTGAGCGACGAGTCCAACACCGGCGCCGGTGTCAGCTACGGCGCCGGCACGCTGGTGGACAACACCCGCGGCCCGGCCGACCCGGCCACCGGGACGCCGGACAGCAGGTTCCACTCGAACCTGGTCGGGCGCTCCGTGGTGGTCGGCACCCAGGTGGCGATCGTCAAGGCGGTCTCGCAGGACGGCAAGACGCTGACGATGACCAAGCCGTGGGACTCGGTGCCCGCGGCCGGCACGGCGTACATGATGCGCTCGGCACTCGACGACGCCACCGACCAGCTGCTGGCCAACACCCCGGACAGCATCCAGGACGCGGTCAAGCTGCTGAACGACACCATCGGCACCGACAGCGTGAAGTTCCGGTACCTGGAGAAGGACGGCAAGCCGAACCTGGTGCTGGACGTGAACTGGAACCGCGGCTACCGCGCCGCGTCGCCGATCCGGCTGTCGCTGGGCAACCTGAACGGCAGCGACCAGACGTTCGCCGGCGTCCAGGCCACCGGCACCGCGCAGGTCGAGGTGAACGGCCTGGTCAAGGTCGGCCTGGTGATCCCGCTGGCACCGGGCGAAGGCCCGGCCGACGGTGACGCGCTCAAGATCCTCGAGGACTCCGAGATCAGCATCGGCGCGAAGGCCGCGCTGACCGACGGTGTCGTCAAGGGTGTCGTCGGGCCGCTGTCGATCGCCCTCGGCAACCCGACGAACGGCGCGCCGTCGTCGGAGAAGGCGCAGGCCAAGGCGGACCTGAGCCTGTCGCTGGGCAAGTCCGGCGCGGCCGCCGACACCCCGGTCTCGTTCAGCGACTTCATCGGCGCGGTCGGCGTGCACTTCAACAGCGACAACGGCACGGTCGACTGCGGCGAGAACCTCACCACCGACCTGATGGTGTGCGGCAAGCTGCCGATCTACGTCAACAACACCGGCGCGGACGACGGCTGGACCGCGGTCGGCACCATAGCGCTGCGGCTGCCGGACTCCACCGACCCGGCCGACCTGACCAACCTGTCCGGCAACCTGCCGGCACCTGACGACACGCTGAAGAAGTTCGACGTCCCGGCCGACCTGGCCACCCAGCTCGCCAACGCGATCCTGGACTTCGGCAACCTCGGCGACGGCCTGGAGAGCTACCTGGCGACGGTGGAGAACGCGTTCCGCGCCGCGAGCTTCTCCGGCAAGCTGCCGCTGATCGGCGACGACCTGCAGCAGGGCGCGGACTTCATCGGCGACCTGCGCGCCAAGCTGCGCAGCTCGATCTGGAACCAGCTGCCGGGCGGCGGCCGGCCCGCGAACTCCAAGGAGTTCAAGGACTTCATCAACACCAAGCTGGCCGAGGCGCTGGCCGAGGTGAAGATCGCCGCGGTCGACATCCAGGTCGACTTCACGTGCTCCGCCAAGCTCGCGCAGGCCGGGGCACCCACGGTCACGGAGGTGCCCGCCGACGTCGGCACCAAGACCTACGAGTACGAGATCGTCGCCTACCAGGGCACCGGCGGCTCGAGCCCGGCCGACACCTCGCAGGACACCAAGCCCAGTGGCGCCGGCAAGACGATGAAGGGCCCGGAGCTGGCCGACCTCGGCCACGACGGCAAGAAGATCCACGTCGAGTGGACCGCCGTCGACCACGCGACCGGGTACAAGATCCTGCGCAAGGCGCCCGGCGACACCGAGTTCAAGCTGATCAAGAAGCAGACCGGGACGTCGTACGACGACGAGGGCGCGGACACGCCGGCGGACTACACCCCGGTGGCGCAGGAACCGGATCTCGACCCGTGCCCGCTGGACTCGATCGAGGGCGTGACGCTGGAATTCACCGCGAAGCGCGGAACGGTCAGCCAGAACCTGGGCTGCACCCCGGCACCCGACCCGGACCCGGAGCCGGCGGGCGAGGAGTGCTTCGGCACGAACATCCCGCTCGACATCGGCATCCCGGGCCTGGCCCTGCGGCAGGGACCGAACGGCAGCAACGGCATCACCGTCGCGGCCGGCTTCGCCCTGCACTTCAAGCTGGGGCTGAGCAAGAAGGACGGGTTCTACATCAACACCCACGACGGCTGGGACACCGACAACCTAGCCCACCCGGAGCTGCAGGTCGGCCTCGCGTTCGACCTGCCGGCCTCGATGACGGCCGAGCTGGCGTTCATCGACATCAACGTCAACAAGGCCACCGGGACCGGGCACGACCCGAGCAAGCCGCTGTTCGCCGGCGCCTTCCAGGTCGACCTGAAGAACGGTGAGAACAGCTGCTTCACCGGCTCCGGGCCCGCCTGCACGCCGGACGAGGACAAGATCATCAAGTTCTCCGACATCGGGGGGAACGTTTCCGACCACTTCGGGATCTCGCTGACCGGCAAGTTCCACATCGACTGGATCGTCGAGGCGCAGGTGGACTCCGCCTTCCCGGGCGTCCGGGCGAACTTCCAGCTGATGTGGGAGTTCAGCAACGAGGCGCCGGGCACGGTCGACAGCGACAAGCCGCTGTACATCGCGTTCAACGACGTCGGCATCAGCGCGGGCTCGTTCTTCGAGAACCTGCTCGGTGACATCGTCAAGGAGATCAAGAAGGTCACCGGTCCGTTGCAGCCGGTCATCGACACGCTGTACGCGCCGATCCCGGTGCTGTCCGACCTGAGCAGGCTGGCCGGCGGTGACGACGTCACGCTGATAACCCTCGCCAAGACGTTCAGCACGCTCGTCGGCGGTCCGAAGCTGGACTTCGTCGACACCATCAAGGCGGTCATCGAGTTCATCAACCGGCTGCCGACCTGTAGTGCCGCCGATCCGAACGACTGCTATGTCCCGCTCGGCAGCTTCGTGGTGGCCGGCGACAAGGCGCTCGACACCAGCAACTCGCCGTCGACGGCGGACAAGATGTACGAGTCCACGTCGCCGTCCACCGGCGACGCGGTGAAGAGCGCCCTGAACGACAAGAACGACAACAGCGCGGCCGCCGGCCACCCGCTCTTCGGGATCGGCAGCAGCCTGACGCCGAACAAGGGTGACGTGGAGAAGTCCGGGTTCAAGTTCCCGATCCTGGACAACCCGGCCTCGGCGTTCAACCTGCTGATGGGCGGCGACGTCGACCTGGTGACGTTCGACTCCGGTCCGCTGACGCTGGCCTTCAGCTGGCGGCAGGCCTTCGGGCCGGTGTACGCGCCGCCGCCGGTGTTCGTCACCCTGGCCGGCTCGGCGTCGGTCACGCTGCGGATGATGGCCGGCCTGGACACGTACGGCATCCGCAAGGCGGTCGAGGCGGTCCAGAACGGCACCAGCGTGGACGCCATCGACATCCTCGACGGGCTGTTCTTCCGCACGGTCGACGACAACGGCACGCCGGTTCCCGTCGTACGGCTGGACGGCGAGATCGCGGCCGGGGCCGCGGTCAGCGCGGTGATCATCACCGTCGGCATCGAGGGCGGTCTGCACCTGACGATCGGCTTCTACTGGAACGACCCGAACAAGGACGGCAAGTTCCGGGTCAGCGAGTTCCTGCACGCCGCGCTGAACAACCCGCTGTGCCTGTTCACGACCAGCGGACGGCTGTCGCTGTTCCTGCGGGTCTACATCACGATCGGCGTCAGCATCTTCTCGGTGTCGTTCAGCTTCACGCTGGCCGACGTGACGCTGCTCGACTTCACGCTGCAACCCGACTGTGAACCGCCGCCACCGAAACTCGGCGGCACCGTCGGCGACACGCTCGTGGTGTTCGCCGGCAAGTACGGCGGCGACACGTACCGCGGCTCGCCGTGGTCGAACACGGCCGACGGCGTGGACAAGGACGTCGTCAAGGTGATCTCGCTGCACTACGCGCAGAAGCCGGGCGACCTCACCGGTGAGAACGCCGACTTCGACGGGTTCGCGGTGGAGATGCTCGGCGAGCGCCGCGAGTACCTCGACTCGAGCCTGAAGCGGGTCGTCGTGGACGGCAGCGGCTACGCCAAGCCGATGGCGGTCACGTTCACCGGTGACGGCAAGAAGGAGACCGGTGCCGGCGCCGGCACCTCCACGGCGGTGTTCGAGAAGGACGCGGTGGTGATCGGCGGCGAGGCGGCCGACACGATCAGCACGGGCACCGGCGACTCGTTCGTCGACGGGCGCGGTGGCGATGACATCATCGTCACGGCCGACACGGGCGCGGGCGGCTCGCACGCCTGGGTCGCCGGTGGCGCGAACAAGGACACCATCACCGTCGGCAACGGCGACGACAAGGTGGCCGGCGACGCCTCGCTCGGCAACGCGAGGAAGAACCGCACCGTCACGCACAACGCCGAGGACGGCGGCGGGACCAAGGTGCTCGACCTGGACGGCGGCGTCTTCGACTGGGAGAACATCGCCGACCCGACCACCCAGGCGGCGGGCAGCGACGAGGGCGACGACACGATCGGCCTCGGGCTGGGCACGAACAAGGCGCGCGGCAACGGCGGCGCGGACAACATCGGGGTCGCCTCGGACAAGCCGGACGGCACCGACAAGGCCGGCGTCGACACGATCGCCGGCGACGGCGGCAGCGACAAGATCACCGGCGGGTCGAACTCCGACCACATCTACACCGCGGCGGAGGGCACGTTCGGCGTCGACACCGACGGGCCGCCCGACGACGGCGCGACCAACGTGGTCGACACCGGGCTGGGCAGCGACGACGTCTGGGGCAGCACCGGTATCGAGGCGGTCACCAGCCACTCGCAGGGTGACCAGTCCGCCAAGATCGTCGGCGGCAAGGCGAACGACGTGCTGATCGGCGGCTACGGCACCGACGAGGTGTACGGCGGTCCGGGCGACGACTACGTCATCGCCGAGCCGGCCGAGGTCGGGCCGGACACCGGCGCCGACACGGTCGACGGCGTGACCTTCGGCCCGAAGCGGTCGGTGAGCAAGCTCGCCCTGCCGCCCGGCGTACCGTCCAACCCCAAGACGCTGGTCGGTGGCCTCGGCAACGACCACGTCGTGGGCGGCGACGGCCCGGCGAAGGTCTTCGGCGACAAGCGGATCGACGACGAGCTGTGCACGGCCGGCGACCCGGTGACCTCCGACCCGGTGGCGGAGTCCACCACCGGCGCCGGCGGCGACGGCAACGACCGGATCGCCGGCGGCGCGGGCGTCGACACCGTGTCGAGCGGTGGCGCGAACGACCTGGCCGAGCTGTTCGGCGGCAACGACCTCGGCTGCGGCCAGGAGGGTGACGACACCTTCCGCGGCGGCGGCGCGAACGACAAGGTCTGGGGCGGTACCGGGACCGACGTCCTGTACGGCGACGCCGGGCTGGACCAGGTCTTCGGCAACGCCGGCAAGGACACCGAGTACGGCGGCGCCGACGCCGACATCGTCGAGGGCAACAACGGCTCGGACTGGGCGACCGGCGGCACCGGGAACGACCTGGTGTACGGCGGCACCCGGGCGGCCGGGCGCACCGACACCGGC
>DASXRB010000328.1:0-4964 GCA_036506875.1 Kribbellaceae bacterium
TGCGGGCCACATCCGCACCATCGAGCTGAGCACGGCTGCGGGGCAGGCGAACCGCTCCGCGATCGAGCGGATGGCCGACGCCAACCGGACCCTTGTGTCGGCGCAGCTGAACGGCGTCAAGTCCAGCACCCGCGCGAACGCGGTCATCGACCGGGCGAACGGGTTGTTCGACCGCAACGCCGCGAAGATCTACGGCGCGAAGACCAAGGCGTACGAGTACGCAGTGCAGGTCGGGCATATCCCGCACGTCGCCGCGACCGATGTGCGGTTCAATGACAGCGCTGCCCGGGCGAAGATGCAGAGGCTCAAAGACTGGATCGACTCCCTCAACCCGGTCCTGACCGTCTCGATCCACACGATCGGCGCACCGAACGCGGGCGGCGCTGGGAAGTTCGCTCAGGCCGCGACCGGTGGCACTGTGACCCGGAACGGGATCAAACGCTACGACTTCGGTGGCACCGTCGGCGGTCGTGGCGGCCCGACCGCCGACGATCAGCTGATCTGGGCGTCGACCGACGAGGAAGTCATCCCGGCCGCGGCGGCACGCAGGAACCGGCCGCTGCTCAAGGCGATCTCCGCGGGCAGGTACGCCGCCGGCGGCACCGTCGGCGCGCCCAGCGCCGGGCCACGTCGCCGCTCGGGCGGGCGCGTGCATGGCCGGCTGGAGATCTCCGCGGACTCGGCGGGCACCCTGCGGGCATGGGTCCGAGACATCGTCCTCGACGAGAGCGACTTCGCCGCCACGACAGGGCGGATGTAGATGTCGTCCGCGACCGTCGAAACCGGCACCGACACCTACGGCTTCCTGACGAAGCCGTCGTCGAACTTCGGCTACGACCACACCCTGAACGTCCAGCTGAACACGCAGCGGGCGTTCCTGTGGCTGAAGTCGCCGGTGCCGGTCGGTGCGACAGTGCTGTCCGCGCATCTGTTCGTGTATGGCGTCGGGAACTGGGGGTCGTCGACGGCGGTCACGCTGCAGCGGGTCGCGGCGTCCTGGACCGGGTCGCAGCTGACATGGAACAGCCAGCCCGGCACCACCGGCTCGACGGTCGTGGTCACCCAGACCAACCCGGCGTCCGGCACGCCGTGGGATTTCGACGTGACCGCGTTGCTGCAGAGCGTCGCGAATGGCGCCGCTTACTACGGGTTCCGGCTCACGTCAGGGAACGCGTCGTCGACGTCGTTCTACTCGCTGAACTCGATCCGCACCGACTGGCGCCCGGTTCTGGTCGTGACCTGGTCAGACGCGCCGGGCACTCCGCACACCCTGTCACCGTCGGGTGGCCGGTCGGTGTCGATCGCGAAGCCGATTCTGCGGTTCGACTACGTCGACGTGTCCGGCTCGCAGGGCCTGTCCGCAGTCCAGGTCCAGATCGACACGGCCGGCAACTTCGTCACCCCCGGGTTCGACTCTGGCACGGTCTCGTCCTCGGTGCCCGAGTTGGACCTGACCACGACCGCCTACGCGGGCCTGTCCGTCGGTGTGACCACGCAGTGGCGGGTCCGCACGCAGGACGCTGCCGGTCTGTGGTCGGGCTGGTCGGACCCGGCCACGTTCACCCGCACGGCGCAGCCCACGCTGACCTTGACGAATCCGGCCGTCTCGCCGAACAACTTCGTGTCGGAGTTCACCCCGCCGATCACCTGGACGCACACCGGCACCCAATCGGCGTGGCAGATCCAGATCGCGCTGGACTCCGACCCGAACCACCCCCTCCACGACACCGGGAAGATCACCGGGTCGGCGACACTCGCCTACACCCTCCCCGCGGGCGTGCTCAAGGTGCAGGGCGCGACCTACCGGGTCACGCTGCGGATCTGGGACAACGTCTCCCGCGAAGCCACCCCCGGCGACCCGACCTACGTCGAGGTCGCGCGGGCGTTCTTCTTCAACCTGTCCGCGACCGTCGCCACCGTCACATCGCTGACCGCCGTGCCCGACCCGACGGGCCTGCCGGCGATGGTGTTGACCTGGAACCGGTCGACCGCGCCCGACTCGTTCACGATCACCCGCGACGGCATCCGCGTCACCAACGTCCTACCCGGCGCGGTGTTCGTGTCCGGCACCCAGTACCGCTACACCGACCTCGGCCTCGCACCGAACCTGTCGCACACCTGGTCCGTGCAGGCCGTCGTCAACGGCATCACGTCCTCGTCGAACCCGACCGCAGTCGCACAGACCAAGGGCTCGACCGCGGTGTGGCTGTCCAGCCCCGAGCTGGGGCTGCTCGTCCCGGTCGTCATCACCGGCGGCGCGAACTACGACATGCCCGAGACCGCCGCCGTGTACTACCCGGTGGGGCCGTTCGCGGCGGTCCGGATCTCCCAGGCACGCCGCGGCCTGGAAGGCACCATCTCCGGGCGGATCACCACCTACGCGGGCACTGCGGCGTCGACGTGGGTCGCGAACATGCTCACGTTCAAAGCCCAGCCCGACACCGAGCTGTACCTGCTGATGGGCGCGCAGGCGCTGCGGTGCGTGATCGGCGCGATCGTGCTCGCGCCGCTCGACAAAGGCAGAATCGGCGACCGGGCGTGCACGTTCAGCTTCTGGTCGCTGGACCCGGCCGCATGATTCCCGCGGCGATGTCGTCCGCCCGGCTGCGGGCGTTGCATACGACGCTGGCGATGCACCATGAGGTCGACGTGCACGTCATGATCCAGGACCTCAACGGCAACTCGCTCGTCAACGTGTCCGACCGGCTCCTCGACGGGCAGGTCAACGTCGACGCAACCGCGGACATCACCCGCTCGGCCACCGTCACGCTGCTGGACCCGGACCGGGCGCTGCCGTTCGAGTCGGACAGCCCCGCGAGCGCGACGCTGTACCTGAACCGGATGCTGCACATCACCTACGGCGTGCTCGTCGACGGCATCTGGGTGCACATCCCGGTGTTCACCGGCCCCGTCTCCAAGCTCGACCGCTCCGACACCACCATCGACGTCGAAGCGCAAGGCAAAGAAGCGCTCGCGATGGGCGCGTGCTGGTCGCCGATGACGCTGCCGAAGGGCATGAAAAAGACCACCGCGCTGCTGCACCTGATGAGCTCCCGCGCGGGTGAGTCGCTGTTCTCGGTGCCGGACCTGACGCCGAAGCTGTCGGTGCCGGTCAGCATCGCCCGCACCGGCACCATCTGGATCCACGCGCAGCGCCTCGCGAAGTCGCTGAACCGGCACCTGTTCTACGACGGCGCCGGGGTGCTGCGGCTGCGGCCCAGCCCGGCCACGGTCACCTACACCTTCACCGACCGGACCGTGGTCAGCCGCCCGCAGATCTCCTACAGCATGACGGACCTGGCGAACACGGTGATGGTGACCGGCGCGAGCCCGAAAGGGTCGAAGCGGCACTACCACTGGACCGCGGTCGCGCCGCCGTCGCACCCGCTGTCCCCGGACAAGCTGGGCCGCGGCAGCGTCCCGCGGCACCTGCTGCTGTCCATCAACGACGACTCGGTGTCCTCGACCGCTGAGGCCGCCGCGCTCGCCAACTCGACGCTCGCGCGGTCGCTGCTGCAGGCCGTCGACGCATCGTTCGAGGCGCTCCCGATCCCGCACCTCGAGCCCTACGACCTGTGTGGGCTGACCGGCGGGTCGGTGTCGACGACGTTCGCGCTGCGGAAGTTCTCCCTGCCGCTGGTCGCCGGCCCGAACATGACCGTCGGATTCCTCAAGAACCTGCGGGTCAAGTCCCGGGGGGTCCACCGCCGATGACCGAGACCCTGTCCGGCACGGTCACGGTCGTTAAAGCGGTCACCCTCGGCGACATCCTCGCGTCGAGCGTGTCCATCGGCGGCGCGTCGCTGACGCTCGAGGACGCCGCCTACTTCTCCGAGGCGGGTGGGACGCTCCGCATCGGCGGCGACGACCCGGCCGCGCAAATCCTCGCCTACACCACCGCCGACCCGGACACGGCGATCATCACGCTCGCGTCGACGCTGGCCGCGGCCTGGCCCGCCGCGACCCCGGTCGACATGTGGGACCCCGCCACTAGCGCAGTGTTCGTCGAGTACCGCGCCCTGGTCGAACTGCCCGGCTCCGTCGACAACGCCGACGTCCTCGACTGCGTCATCTCGCACGCCCTGATCGCGCTGCTCCCGCAGGGCATCCGCGACCCGGGCGAAGGCGAATCGGTCACCGTCACCAACGACGGCGGCGAATGGATCGTCACCGACATCCACGGCCGGACCCCGTCCTTCGACGGCGGCCGGATCACCCCGGCGACCATCACCCCGCTGCAGGTCACGTTCACCACCAGCGGCAAAGACGTCACCATCGGGAACACCGCCCCGGCCAGCCCCCACACCGGCGACCTCTGGTACGACGGCAACAACGGCTACCAGCTCAACCAGTGGTCCGGGTCGGCGTGGGTGCCGTTCCAGTTCGGCACGAACGCGATCGCGGCCGGGTCGATCACTGCGGACCTGGTCGCCGCGAACGCGATCGTCGCCGGCGCTATCGCTACCGGCGCGCTGGACGCGCAGACCATCACCGCCGGGACACTCAACGCCGGAGTCATGTCCGCGGGCAGCATCGGCGCATCCCAGATCTTGTCGTCCGACCTCGCCGGCTGCGACTTCGCCGTCGACGCCGTCAACGGCGGCACCATCCTCATCTACGCCCTGTCCGGGCAGACCGCCGTCACCTTCACCACGGCGGGTGCGTCCACGTGGACCGTGCCCGGCGGCGTGACGTCGGTGAAGGTCGAGACGTGGGGTGCCGCCGGAGCAGGCGAGGGCACCTCGGCCGGCGGCAAGTTCGGCGGCGCCGCCGGCGGCGGCGGCGAATACGCCCGCGAAGACAACTACGCCGTCACCCCCGCCGCGGTCATCCCCTACACCGTCGGCGCGGGCGGCGCGGGCGGCACCTATACCAACCTGCTCGCCGCGAACGACGCCAGCTTCGAGACGTCCACCCTCGGCTGGAACCTGTTCTCGAACGTGCTGTCGTTCAACCGGGTCACC
>DASXRB010000329.1:0-2917 GCA_036506875.1 Kribbellaceae bacterium
CTACCTGTACCAGGTGACGGAGAATCGCGAGCTGCGGACCAACGAGCGGCGGGTGCGGCCCAACCTCGACGGTACGACGACGACCGAGCAGGCGCCGGCGCGCGTCGAGTGCGCGTATGTGATCAGCGCCTGGAACTTCGCCACCGCCGGCACCGGCACCACCAGCGAGCCGGAGGAGCAGGAGCACCGGCTGCTCAGCCAGGCCCTCGCGGTGCTGCTGCGCAACCCGACCGTGCCGCGTAGCTACCTGGTGGGTCTCGCCGCCCAGGTGCTGGACCTGCCGGTGGTGACGGCCGAACCGGGTACCGGGATCGGCACCAGCGGCGAGTACTGGGGCAGCTTCGAAACCTACCTGCGGCCGACCATCGACTGCCGGGTCACGCTGGCCCTCGACCTCAAACGGGACCTCACCGGGCCCACCGTGACGACCGTCGGTGTGCGGCACGCACCGGACGAGGTGCGGTACCTGATCGGGGGCGTCGTGCGTGCCGCGACCGCGGCGGCGCCGCCGGTCCCCGGCGCGTGGGTCCGCATCGTGGAGACCGGCCGCACGGTGGTCACCGACGAGTTCGGCCGCTTCGTCGCCGGACACCTGCCCGGCGGTGCGATCACGCTCGTGGCCCGGGCGGTCGGCTACCAGGAGGGGCAGCCGATCTCCACGCAGGTGCCCCAACCCGACGGCGGGTACGACCTGACGCTCACCCCACTCTGACCGGGAGACTGGAATGGCCACGACCTACAAGACACCAGGCGTCTTCATCGAGGAGCTGCCCGCGACCGGGCCGATCGCCGGCGTGGGTACCAGTACCGCGGCGTTTCTGGGTCCGGCGGCGCGGGGGCCGATCCTCACCCCGACCAAGGTGACGAACTGGACCCAGTTCCGCGAGACGTTCGGCGATTACCTCGGGCCCACCCAGTACCTGGCCTACGCCGTACGCGGGTTCTTCGACAACGGCGGCACCATCGCGTACATCACCCGGGTCGCCACCGCGGTGCGCGCCTGGGTGGAGCTGGACGACGACGGCGCGGCCGGCGGCAAGGCGCTGCGGGTGGAGGCGCGCGCGGAGGGCACCACCGGCAACAGCATCACGGTGGCGGTGACCCACACCTCGATCGTGTCCACGGCCGTGGTCCGCAAGGCCCGCGCCCAGGTCGACAACGGCGCCGGTACGTCGATAAAGCTCACCATGCCGGCCGACGCCGCGAAGTTCACCGCGGGCGATCGCGTGATCATCGAAGGTACGACCGACGAGTCGCAGGTGGACCGCGTACGCGGCGGCGAGCTGATCCTGACCACGCCGCTGACCGGTACCTACAACGCGGCGGCCGCGAAGTTCGTGCGCATCAGCGACCTCAAGGCCGGGCAGACCAGCTTCCGGGTGCGCGGCGGGGCCAGTCTCGAACGCGGCAGTGTGGTGCATCTCGCGCAGGCTCTCACCACCCCGACGCCGACCACGGTCGGAGAGGACGCGGTGGTCGACACGGTGACCGGCGAGATCGTGACGCTCAAGGCGCCGCTGGCCAACGGGTACCTGTTGGGGGACACCGACCCCGACGCGACGGTGAAGTCGCTGGAGTTCACGCTCACCTTCGCCGCCCCGGGAGCGGCTACGGAGACGTTCTCCAACCTGTCGATGGACCCGCGGCACAGCCGTTTCTTCCCCCGCGTCATCAACTCGGCGCTGGTCACGGTACGGCTGCCGGCTTCGCCGAGCGTGCAGCCGCCGCCGAAGAACCGGCCTAAACCCACCACCGTCGGTACTCCGACGCCGCTGGCCAACGGCCAACCCGACAACATCCTCACCATCAACCTGACGCACTACCAGGCGGCCCTGGCGGCGCTGGAGAAGGTCGACGACGTCAACCTGATCTGTGTTCCGGACCGCCGTGACACACCGGCGCAGCAGGCCGTCGTCGCGCACTGCGAGAAGATGGGCGACCGGTTCGCCATCCTCGACCCGGCGCTCAACGAGCCGCCGCTCAACGAGACCGTGCCCGGCGGCGGTACCGTGATCACCCACCGGGCCGCCGTGGAGTCCGCGCGCGGCTATGCGGCGCTCTACTACCCGTGGCTGCGCGTTGTGGACCCGGCCAGCCCGACCGGAGAGGACACCCTGCTGGTCCCGCCGTCGGGGCACCTCGCCGGAATCTACGCGCGAAGCGACGACCAGCGCGGCGTACACAAAGCCCCGGCCAACGAGTACGTGACCGCGGCTGTCGACCTGGAGGTGCGCCTGTCCGGGGAGGAACAGGGCGAGCTGAACGTGGAGAACGTGAACGCACTGCGGGTCTTCGCCGGGCAGGCGCGGCCGCTCGTGTGGGGTGCCCGCACGACGGCACCACCGGCCGAGACCCCGTGGCGGTACGTCAACATCCGTCGGCTGTTCCTGTTCGTGGAGGAGTCCATTCAGGAGGGCATCCGCTGGGCCGTGTTCGAACCCAACGACCTGGCTCTGTGGAAGAAGCTGGACCGCACGATCCGTGAGTTCCTCACCCGGGTGTGGCGCTCGGGCGCGTTGTTCGGGGCCACCGCCGACGAGGCGTTCTACATCAAGATCGACGAAGAGTTGAACCCGGCCGCGGTACGCGCGCTCGGGCAGGTGGTCATCGAGATCGGCATGGCACCGGTACGGCCGGCGGAGTTCGTGATCGTCCGGATCGGTATCTGGGACGGCGGCAGCAGCGTCAGCGAAGGCTGACACGTCAACACGGGAGCAGGACAATGGCGCAGACCGGGGCGCGGGTGGATCCGTACCGTAACTTCAACTTCCTCGTCGAGCTGGACGGCATCGCGCAGGCCAGCTTCACCGACTGCAGCGGTATCGAAGCGACCACGGAAGTGATCGAGACACGCGAGGGCGGCGACAACGTCACCGTCCACAAGCTGCCCGGCAAGACGACGTACGCTGACATCTCG
>DASXRB010000330.1:0-10585 GCA_036506875.1 Kribbellaceae bacterium
CCCGAACCGCAGCCCCGCCGGCGCGGCGTACTGTCTCTTCCCGGCGCGGCAGATCGTGTCCAGCGACCGGCTGCGCGCGCTGGTCGGCGCCGGCGAGGACGACATCGCCGCGAGCACCGACGCGTTCGCGCTGCTGGACGACGTCGTACGACGACGGCTCGCGCGGCGGCTGACCACCGTGATCGACACGCTCGGGCTCGACGCCGCTCGTCGTACCGGCTGGCTCGCGCTGGCCCGCGAGCACGGCCTGCCGTGCGTGGCGGTCGCGTTCGACACCCCGGCCGCGGAGTGCCGGGCGCGCAACCGCGCCCGGGCCAAGCGGATCCCCGCCGACGCGCTGACCGCGCAGCTGCGCGCCTGGGCCGCGACCCGCGACCTGCTGCCCGGCGAGGGGTACGACGAGGTGCTGACGCCGCGGCCGGTGCGCGTCGTACCGGAGGTCTTCGTGGACAGCGCGGGCGCCGGGAAGAGACAGTACGCCGCGCCGGCGGGGCTGCGGTTCGGGCTGCACCTGAGCAGCTTCACCCAGCCGGGCGGCGCCGCGGCTATGGCGGACTGGGTCCGTGAGATCGCGAGAACCGCGGAGGCAGCGGGGTTCGACGCGATCTATGTGATGGACCACTTCCGGCAGATCCCGCAGGTCGGCCGGGCGTGGGAGGACTTCTGCGAGTCCTGGACGACGCTCGGCTACCTCGCCGCCTGCACCGAGCGGGTGCGGCTCGGCACCCTGGTCACCGGCGTGACGTACCGGAACGTGGCGCACCTGGGGAAGATCGCCGCCACCCTGGACGTGCTGAGCGGCGGGCGCGCGGTCTGCGGGCTCGGGCTGGCCTGGTTCGAGGCCGAGCACCGGGCCTACGGCTGGGACTTCCCGCCGGTTCGCGAGCGCTACCGGCTGCTCGAGGACGCGCTGCGCCTGCTGCCGGTGCTGTGGGGCCCGGGCGGCAAGCCGTTCCACGGAGACGTGCTCGACGTACCCGAAACGTCCTGCTACCCGCGACCGCTGCAGGAGCGGCTGCCGCTCGTGGTGGGCGGCGGCGGCGAGCGGCGCACGCTGCGGCTGGCGGCGCGCTACGCCGACGCGGCGAACGTGTTCGGCACCCCCGACGTCGTACGACGCAAGTCCGCGGTGCTGCGGCGGCACTGCGCCGAGGCCGGGCGGGACCCGGCCGAGGTGGAGATGACGCACCTGTCGACCGTGCTGGTCGGGGACGGCGACCGGCACGTCGCCGAACTGGTCGAGAAGCTGCGGCCGCGGCAGCAGGACCCGGCCCGCTACGCCGCCGCCGTACACGCCGGGACCCTCGCCGACCACGTCGGGCGGTTCCGTGCGCTCGCCGAGGCGGGCGCGGCCGAGGTGATGGTCCGGCCGGCCGACCTGGCCGACCCGGCATCGGTCGCGCGGTTCGCGGAGATCATCGCGGCTTTCCGCTGACGTTTACGGCAGTTTTGTGCCGTGTCACTTCCGTGCGTTGACGGTCAGTCACTCAACGCAATACTGATCACGCGCGCATTACGGGGGAAGTTCCGCCCATTACCGTCCTGAAGGGACCACCACTCATGGTCTTCTCGTCCCGAAGTCTCCGCCCCGCGCTGGCGACAGCCACGGCCGGCCTGGCGGTCTTCGCCGGCGTCGGCCTCGCGAACGGCGCCAACGCCACCGTCCAGACGGCCTCGCCGAAGCCGTCTCCCGCCCAGTCCCGCGCCCTCGCGGCGCAGTCGGCCAGCAGCCTCGTCTCGTCCCACGCGTCCGCCCTGCACGTGGGAGCGAGCGACGCCTTCGCGGCCAAGCCGGTCATCTCGAGCCGTGAGGGCATCCAGTACGTGCCGTACACCCGGTCGTACAAGGGCCTGAACGTGGTCGGCGGCGACTTCGTCGTCGTGACCGACGCGAACGGCAACGTGACCAGCACCTCGGTCGCGCAGACCTCGACCATCGGCAACCTGTCGACCACCCCGAAGATCAGCGCGGACGAGGCCGTTGCGATCGCCAAGGGCCGTCTGAGCCGGGCCGACCAGGCCTACACGCCCAAGCTGGTCGTGCACGCCCTCGGCACGCCGCGGCTCGCGTGGGAGACCCGGGTCAGCGGCCTGAAGGCGGGCAAGCTGTCGAGCCAGACGGTCTACGTCGACGCCCTGACCGGCAAGGTGCTCCGTGCCCAGGAGCACATCCTGGAGGGCAACGGCACCGCGGCCTACAGCGGCCCGAACCCGGTGCACCTGGACACCCTGCTGTCCGGCAGCACGTACTACATGCAGGACCCGAACAACTCGTCGATCAAGTGCCAGGACAACGCCAACAGCACCACGTTCTCCGGCTCCGACGACAACTGGGGCAACGGCGACGCCTCCGTCAAGGAGACCGGGTGCGTCGACGGCCTGTTCGCCGAGCAGACCGAGAACAAGATGCTGTCGCAGTGGCTCGGCCGTAACGGCATGGACGGCAACGGCGGCTGGGTCCCGCTGCGCGTGGGGCTGAACGACGTCAACGCCTACTACGACGGCACCCAGGTCAAGATCGGCCACAACCAGGACAGCCCGGCCAAGTGGATCTCCTCGATCGACGTGGTGGCGCACGAGTTCGGCCACGGCATCGACGACCACACCCCGGGTGGCATCTCGGGCAGCGGCACCCAGGAGTTCGTCGCCGACGTGTTCGGCGCCGCGACCGAGGCCTTCTCGAACCAGGGTTCGTCGTACGACCCGCCGGACTACACGGTGGGCGAGGAGGTCAACCTGGTCGGCCAGGGTCCGATCCGCTACATGTACAAGCCGTCGCTCGCGGGTGACCCGGACTGCTACTCCAGCAGCATCCCGAACACCGAGGTGCACGCGGCGGCCGGCCCGGGTAACCACTGGTTCTACCTGCTGGCCGAGGGCACGAACCCGACCAACGGCCAGCCGACCAGCCCGACCTGCAACGGCTCGTCCGGCCTGGTCGGTGTCGGCGCCCAGACCGCCATGAAGGTCATGTGGAACGCGATGCTGATGAAGACCAGCGGCGCGTCGTACCTGAAGTACCGCACCTGGACGCTGACCGCGGCCAAGAACCTCGACTCGACCTGTGGTCTGTTCAACAAGACCAAGGCGGCGTGGGACGCGGTGAGCGTTCCGGCGCAGACCGGCGACCCGACGTGCTCCGGCACCCCGGGCACCGTCACGGTGAACAACCCGGGCAACAAGTCCGGCACCGTGGGCACCGCGATCAGCTCGTTCACCATCACCGCCTCGGGCGGCACGGCGCCGTACACCTGGTCGGCGACCGGCCTGCCGCCGGGCATCACGATCGGCAGCTCGACCGGCACCGTCTCCGGCACCCCGACCACCGCGGGCACGTACAACGTGACCGCGACGGCCACGGACTCCGCGAGCCAGTCCGGCAGCACGTCGTTCACCTTCACCATCAGCCCGACCGGTGGCGGCTGCTCCGGCCAGAAGATCACCAACCCGGGCTTCGAGTCCGGCTCGACCGGCTGGACCGCGAGCTCCGGCGTGATCGGCCAGTGGGGTTCCCAGGGTCAGCCCACCCACAGCGGCACCTGGAACGCGTGGCTGGACGGCTACGGCTCCAGCCACACCGACACGCTGTCGCAGTCGGTGACCATTCCGTCGGGTTGCGGGGCGACGCTGTCCTTCTACCTGCACATCGACTCGGCGGAGACCACCACGTCGGTCCAGTACGACAAGCTGACGGTCAAGCTGGGCTCGACCACGCTGGCGACGTACTCGAACCTGAACAAGGCCTCGGGCTACTCGCTCAAGTCGTTCAACGTCTCGTCCTTCGCGGGCCAGACGGTGACGCTGAACTTCACCGGAACGGAGGACTACTCGCTGCAGACGTCCTTCGTGGTGGACGACACCGCACTGACCCTGAGCTGAACGACATCGCACTGAAGCAGTAGCAACAACCGCGCGCAGAACCGCCGGCCGTCACGCCCCCTCGGGGTGTGACGGCCGGTCGGCGTTTTCGCACAGGTTCCCGGTTTTCGTGCGGGTGAGCGTTTGCGGTGCCGGTGTGCCCCGTGCAGGAAACCGGCGCGCGTGCGGGAAAACCCCCGTATCGGCCTCCAGAACCCCTTGCTGGACAGGGAATCCGTTGCCTCCTGAATGGCACGGGCATAACGTCCCGCGCACGGCCGCGTCACGCGCGTCCGTATCCCGCCCCCTATCCCGAATGGACACCACCATGGGATTCCGCCCCCTGAAGCCCGCGCTGGCTGTCGTCGCGACCGGACTCGCGACGTTCACGGCGCTCGGCCTCAACAGCCCCGGTGCCGGTGCCACAGCCCAGGCCGCGACGCCGAAGCCCTCTCCCGCGCAGTCCCGCGCGCTGGCCGCGAGGTCCGCCCAGGACCTGGTCGCACGCCGCGCGGCCGCGCTGCACGCCAGCTCGTACGACCGGTTCGTCGCGCGCCCGGCGATCTCCGGCACGGGCGGCGCGCAGTACGTGCCGTACGAGCGCACCTACAAGAACGTGCCGGTCGTCGGCGGTGACTTCGTCGTCGTCACCGATGCCGGCGGCAACGTCACCGCGACCTCTGTCGCGCAGGGCCGCACGATCCCGGCGCTGAGCATCAGCCCGGCGGTGTCCGCCGCCACGGCGACCGCGACGGCCAGGAGCACGCTGACGACGGTCGACACGGCGTACACGCCGCAGCTCGTCGTGCACGCGCTCGGCACCCCGCGGCTGGCCTGGCACGTGAAGGTCGCGGGCACCAAGGCCGGCAGGATCTCCGCGCAGGACGTCTACGTCGACGCTCAGCGCGGCACCCTGATCAGCGCCACCGAGCTCATCTCCAGCGGTACCGGGACCGGCGCGTACAACGGCCCGAACCCGCTGGCCCTGAACACCACTCTGTCGGGCGGCACCTACTCGCTCAAGAACCCGGCCGTCCCCACGATGGTGTGCCAGGACGCGGCGAACAACACGACGTTCTCCGGCCCGGACGACCAGTGGGGTGACGGCGACGCCAGCCACAAGGAGACCGGCTGCGTCGACGGCCTGTTCGCCGAGCAGACCGAGAACACGATGCTCAACGACTGGCTCGGCCGCAACGGCATGGACGGCAACGGTGGCTGGGCGCCGCTGCGCGTCGGCCTCAACGACGTCAACGCCTACTACTGCCCCCCGACCGCCACCACCTGCGGCGGCTATCAGGTCACGATCGGCCACAACCAGGACAACCCGGCCAAGTGGATCAGCTCGATCGACGTGGTGGCGCACGAGTTCGGCCACGGCATCGACGACCACACCCCGGGCGGCATCTCGCAGAGCGGCACGAAGGAGTGGATCGCCGACTCGTTCGGAGCGTCCACCGAGGCCTTCGCGAACGAGAGCTCGTCGTATGACCCGCCGGACTACACCGTCGGGGAGGAGATCAACCTGGTCGGCCAGGGACCGATCCGCTACATGTACAAGCCGTCGCTCGCCGGTGACCCGGACTGTTACTCCAGCAGCATCCCGACCACCGAGGTGCACGCGGCGGCAGGCCCCGGCAACCACTGGTTCTACCTGCTGGCTGAGGGCACGAACCCGACCAACGGCCAGCCGGTCAGCCCGACTTGCAACAACACGACGCTCACCGGCATAGGCGTCCAGAAGGCGATCAAGATCCTGTACAACGCGATGCTCATGAAGACGAGCAGCTCGTCGTACCTGAAGTACCGGACCTGGACGCTCACCGCGGCCAAGAACCTGGACGCCACCTGCGGCCAGTTCAACGCCGTCAAGGCGGCCTGGAACGCGGTCAGCGTCCCGGCCCAGACCGGCGACCCGACCTGCACCCCGTCCGGTGGCACCGTGACCGTCACCAACCCGGGCAGCAAGACCGGTACCGTCGGCACCGCGATCAGCTCGTTCACGCTGACCGCCAGCGGCGGCACCGCGCCGTACACCTGGTCGGCCACCGGCCTCCCGGCCGGCCTGTCGATCAGCAGCGGTGGCACCGTGTCGGGCACCCCGACCACGGCCGGCACCTACAGCGTGACCGCGACGGCGACCGACTCGGCCTCGCAGACCGGCTCGACGACCTTCACGTTCACGATCAGCGGCACCGGCGGCGGCTGCTCGGGTCAGAAGCTCGGCAACCCCGGCTTCGAGTCCGGCAACACCGTCTGGTCGTCGACGAGCGGCGTGATCGACAGCTCCACCGGCCGTCCGGCCCGGACCGGCAGCTGGAAGGCGTGGCTGAACGGCTACGGCAGCAGCCACACCGACACGCTGTCCCAGTCGGTGACGATCCCGTCCGGCTGCGCGGCGACGCTGACCTTCTACGTCCGCATCGACACGGCGGAGACCACCACCTCCACCGCGTACGACAAGCTGACGGTGAAGGCCGGCTCGACCACGCTGGCGACGTACTCCAACCTGAACGCGAACTCGACCTACGTGCTGAAGAGCTTCGACGTCTCGTCCTTCGCGGGCCAGACCGTGTCGATCAGCTTCTCCGGCGTCGAGGACAGCTCGCTGCAGACGTCGTTCGTGATCGACGACACCGCGGTGACGCTCAGCTGACCCACCCGCAGTAACCGGCCGGCCGCCGCCCCTCTCCTCGGGGATGGCGGCCGGTCGCTTTCACGACCCGGTGTAGATCCGCTCCAGGTCGACCAGCACGACCTCTTCGCGTCCGTCCGCGGCCCGAAGCTCCGCCGTGAAGCCGGCCGCCGAGTAGCACACGAGCCGTGCCTGATCCGTGCACCTGCCCTGGGCCGCCAGCAGTTGACGGACGTGCCGCAGCCTGTCCAGGTGCCGCTGTCCCATCGTCACCCCGGCCTTCGCCTCCCCCAGAGCGAGAATCTGTCCGGAGTGGTCGGTGGCGACGACGTCGATCTCGTGAACGGCGCGGTCGCGCACGTCGTTGACGCCACCGGCGGCCACCTGGAGCGCCCGACCGCCGAGTGTCTCCGGTGCTGCGTGCGTGCGAGTCCACCAGCGACAAAGCTGCTTGAAGTGCGGTCCGACGACCTGACTACCGAAGCGGTCCGCGGCATCCGCCCACACTGCGGCGGCGTTGCCCGGCCTCTCCAGACGAGACCATTCCGGTCGCATGACGACGTGGTAGAAGGTGATCAGAGGTTCGGCGATGCGATACCAGGATCGCGAGCCACGCAGTGCGTCGTTCTCCCTGGCGAGCAAACCGGCATCTTCGAGCACCGTGATCGGGTGTCGCAGGGTATCTGCGGGCCGTCCCACGTAACTGGCGATGGCACCACGCGTCGAGTGGCCGCCGGCAACGGCCGCCAGCACCGAGTGGTATAGCGCCGGATCGCGGATGTCGACCTCTTCGGCGAGCAGGTACCGGGCCTCCCGGTTCAGTGGCGACGCGGGGTTGAGCACGGTGCGGCAGACCCAGTCGTCGAAGTCGCCGCCGTTTCGCGGAGCGTCCGAGCTGACGTACTCGCGCCGGTACGCCGGTGTGCCACCGACCACGGCGTGCACTCGCAGGGCCAGCGCCCAGTCCTCGATCCCCCAGAACGCGGCGGCGGTTCGAGGGTCGAAGGTCGGCACCGTGAGCTCGAGACCGGCCCTGCCGCGCAACGGCGCCGAACCAGACAGCAGCTGGCCCATGAAACTCATCGCGGAACCACACAGGATCAGCCGCGTGCGCGACCGCAGGCGCTCCGCGCGGCGCGGTCCCAGCGCTTTCTGGATGATCGACGGCAAAGCCGGCGCGGCCCGGCAAAGGTACGGGAACTCGTCCAGGACGACGGGAATCCCGTCCGGGCGGTCGTCGCCGAGAGCCAGCAGGATGTCGATCGCCTGCTCCCATGAACCAAGCGCAAGCGGCGCCGGGAGCTTCGCGAACTCGGCGTGCGCCTCGGCCAGCAGACGCAGCGACTCGGCCGTCGTCGCCTCGGTGGCAGCGAAGTAGAACCCCCCGGCCGCGGTGCACAACTCCTGCAGGAGCAGCGTCTTGCCCTGCCGGCGCCGACCCGTGACGATGCCGAGCGTGGCGTTCAGAACCGGGTCGGAGACGAAGTCAGCCAGTGCAGCCCACTCCCACTCCCGGTCGAAGACCTCGACGGGCTTGTCCACCTGCGGCCTCCAAGATGGAAGTACGATACCGGGTACTACACTACCCGGTATTCGGAAGGCTGCTGCGAAACCGTCCCCGTCCGGTCAGGCAGCGCCGATGGCGCGGCCGGCGAGCTGGTCGGTCGGGGCCGGTACGACGTCGAGCCGCGGCCGCGGCAGCAGCTGCGGCCGGATCTGCAGACCGCGGCGCCGGGAGAAGAACAGCACCGACGCGATCGTGCCGGCGATGGTGAGGCCGCCGCCGATGACCAGCGACCAGCGGGCGCCGAAGGTCTGGCCGACCCAGCCGATGAACGGCGACCCGATCGGCGTACCGCCCATCAGCACCGTCATGTAGAGCGCCATCACCCGGCCGCGCAGGTTCGGCGGGATGCTGAGCTGCATCGTCGCGTTCCCGGCGGTCAGCAGCGTGAGGGCGAACAGCCCGACCAGCGGCAGCACCATCGCGAAGGACAGGTAGGTCGGCATCAGCCCACTGACGATCACCATCGTCCCGAACGCCAGCGCGGCCCACACGACCAGCCGCTGCCGGGTCCGCACCCGCCGGGCCGCGAGCAGCGCGCCGGTCAGCGAGCCGATCGCGAGGATCGAGCCGAGGATGCCGTACTCCCCCGGGCCCTTGTGGAACACCGCGGTCGCCATCATCGCCGAGGTCAGCTGGAAGTTCAGCCCGAAGGTGCCGGCGAAGAACATCGTGACCAGCACCATCATCAGCTCCGGCCGCCGCCACAGGTACCGCATCCCGTCGCGGATCATGCCCTTGTCCCGGCCGGCCGGCTTCGGCGACTGCAGCTCGTGCGCACGCATCCGCCACAGGCTGAGCAGCACCGCGCCGTAGCTGAGGCCGTTGAGGATGATCACCGGCCCGGTGCCGAACCAGTGGATCAGCAGACCCGCCAGGCCCGGCCCGATCATCCGCGCGGCGTTGAAGGACGCCGAGTTCAGCCCGACGGCGTTCGGCAGGTCGTCCGGCCCGACCATCTCGACCACGAACGACTGCCGGGTCGGCGCGTCGAACGCGGTGCCGATCCCGAACAGGAACGCCAGCAGGTAGACGTGCCACGCCTGCGCCACGTGCGTCACGGCCAGCGTGCCGAGGGTGAGCGCGACGAGCCCCATGGCGAGCTGGGTGACCGCCAGCACCCGCCGCTTCGGGAACCGGTCCGCGATCAGACCCGCGTACGGCGACAGCAGCAGCGCGGGCAGGAACTGCAGTCCGGTGACGATGCCCAGCGCCGTACCGGAGCCGGTCAGCTCCAGGACCAGCCAGTCCTGGGCGACGCGCTGCATCCAGGTGCCGACGTTGGAGACGATCGCGCCGGACGCGTAGAGACGGAAGTTGCGAACCCGGAACGCCCTGAAGGTAGGGCTCACGAGGACGCCAGTCGTTCGAGTATCGGGGCTGCCTTGCGCAGGATGTCACGCTCCTCGGGAGTCAGGGTCTTCAGCTTGTTGCGGAACCACTCGTCGCGGCGGCGGCGGTTCGCGTCGATCAGGGCGCGGGCGGTGTCGGTCAGCTCGACCAGGACCTGGCGCTTGTCGGTCGCGTGCTGGGTCCGGCGGACCAGCGCCGCGGCCTCCATGTTCGACACGATCCGTGTCATCGACGGCGGTTTGACCTTCTCGTGCAGGGCGAGATCGCCGATCGACATCGCGCCGTGCTTGCCGAGCGCACCGAGCACGCCGAGCTGGTTCGCGGTCAGCTCGGTGTCGTCCGCGCGCTGCCAGCGGATCTGCCGCGACAGCCGCATGATCGACGACTTGAGCTCGACGGCGAGTCCGGCGTCGGTCTTCACCTGCTTCTCGACGGTCGCCACGATCTTTAGCCTAACTCATTACCTTTGCTAATTAAACACTTGACTTCTTCGTGGCGGCACTTCTGAGCTTGCGCAACTATTCACTGAGTGAGTAGCCTACTCACGCACTATTCACTCAGTGACTAGAAGGAGCGACAGGATGACCGTTCGACAGTTGACGAAGGCCCTGGCCGCCGGGGTGGCGAGCCTGAGTGTGGCCGGCGTAGCCATGGCGGCACCGGCGGCCCACGGCCCGTCGGCGCAGAACCACGGATCGCGGTTGGCCGCCCCCGATGCCCGCGGTACGACAGCGGTGACCGCGACCAGTGCGCCGCTGCCGCCGGGTCATGGCCTGCTGACGGATCTGCTGATGTCGTCGATGTACTGGACCGCGGTCGCCACGAACGTCTCCACCGCGACCGGCCACGGCATCGTCTCGGTGCGGCTGACCACCGCGCCGCGCGACACCTGGGTACTCGTCGAGAAGACCGAGGGCCGCGACCTCGGCCGGCCGGTAAGGATCAATGCCCACGACACGACGGCCAAGGTGGTGGCCCGCGACGTCGAGCCGGGCACCGAGTTCGTGATCCTGGTCCGCGCGAACCGGCCGACCGGCCCGGACGGCTACGTCGTCAGGGGCACCTACCGGTTCTGACCGGCGGCGTGTGGTGGTCCGTCCCGGCCGCCCGCGGGATGGGATGCTGGGACGGGCCACTCGTCTGCCGGAGGGAGCCGATCGATGGGCCACGACCAC
>DASXRB010000331.1:0-1965 GCA_036506875.1 Kribbellaceae bacterium
GCGTACCGGTAGTAGGCACCGGTCGGGTCGCTCGTGGCCGAGATCGCGACACAGTTGAAGTACTCCGGCCCGCGGGTGGTGAACTGCGACAGCAGCCACCGGTCCATGAACTGGTCGTACAGCACGACCGGGTCGCCGGACGGATCGGTGCAGTCGTCCACCGCGAACCCGGCCCACAGCGCGCCGAGCGCGGTCGGCGGCACCAGCGCCGTACCGGTCTTGGAGTAGATCGAGAAGGTCAGGTTCACCATCTCGACGTAGTGGTTCGGCCCGACCTCACCGTTCGGGTCCGGCGGGTTCACCCGGAAGCCGAAGACGTTGAAGTTGTCCTGGCTGGCGGCGCCCTCGAAGTTCTGGATCGTCGGGCCGACCAGCGCGGTCGCGCCGGTGGCCTGGCGTGCCGCGTCACCGCCGAACTGGTCGCTCCCGCTCGGCAGCGGGCCCCGCTCCGCTGCGAGCGGCGACGCGGTCTGCTTCGTGGCGCGGGACTGCGCGGCGAGCGTGGCGAGCGGTGCGGACCGGTCGCGCGCGACGGCGTTGCTGAACACCGGCTCGGAGATCGGCGAGGCGCCGGCCACCTGGGTTACCTGGTTCGCGGTGACCAGCGCGGCCACCGCGGACGTGACGGCGAACAATGCGGCCGTCCTCTTTCTGGCATGGATCGACATGGCGAACGCCCCCTCAGACTCACCCCCCGAGGAATGCTCACTTGCTCCAACAATGCTCCGTTCCGGCCGCCCGTCAATACGGCGGCCGATCGGGTTTCCGGGTCCACAATGGCGGCATGACCCCCGAGGTGCTCGACACCGCGGTCAGCCGGGTCCCGCTCGGCGACCACGTCGGCAAGTCCGGCGCGACGCTGGAGCGGGTGGTGCTGGCCGACGGCCGCCGGCTGGTGGTCAAGCACCTGACACCGGCGAACGACCTGCTGATGGCCGCCACCGGTGACACGACCGGCCTGGAGTACCACGTCTGGGCGTCCGGTGTGCTGGACCGGCTGCCGGACGGGATCGAGCACGCGGTCATCGGTGGCTGGCCCACCGAGGACGGCGCCGTACTGCTGATGCGCGACCTCGGCGACGCGGTGCTCACCTGGGACGACCGGCTGAGCCGGGCGAGCTGCCGGCAGGTGCTTGCCGCGGTGACCGGCATGCACCGGGCGTTCCTCGGCGCGGCGCCGGACGGGCTGCACTCGCTGACCGCGATGCTCGGCTTGTTCACCCCGGCGGTGATGAGCCGGTACACGGCCTCGCCGAACCCGCTGCCGCCGCTGGTGCTGCGGGGCTGGGAGATCTTCGCCGACACCACGCCGGCCGCGATCGCCGAGCCGGTGCTGGCGCTGCTCGCCGACCCGGCGCCGCTCGCGGCCGCGCTGGCGGCCCGGCCCTGCACCCTCGCGCACGGCGACCTGGCCACGGTCAACGTCGCGATCGAGGACGGCCGGGTGGTGATGCTGGACTGGAGCATGTGCACCGCGGCCCCGGCCGCATTCGATCTCGCGCGCTTCGTGGCCGGCTGCGCCTCGGTCGTCGACGCCACCCGCGAGGAGATCATCGCCGACTTCCGCGAGCTGGCCGGCCCGGCCGATGACGAGGCCGCGCTGCGGCTGGCGATGCTCGGCGCGCTGGTCTGGCTGGGTTGGAACAAGGCGCTCGACGCCGCGGAGCATCCCGACCTGGCGATTCGTGAACGCGAGCAGGCGGACCTGGACTGGTGGCTCGAACAGGGCCGACTGACCCTGGATGCCGGGCTGCTCTGACCGCTCCGGCTCAGCGACG
Organism: Kribbellaceae bacterium; assembly: GCA_036506875.1. Lineage (GTDB taxonomy): Bacteria > Actinomycetota > Actinomycetes > Propionibacteriales > Kribbellaceae > DASRHY01. Next base: position 1,779 of record DASXRB010000331.1, read on the forward strand.
GCCGGCGGAGCCGCGCACGGCGACGTAGACGAGGGCGACCCCGAGCCCGGCGACAACCGGACCGACGATCGCCCAGAACGACTCGCCGGTCATCGAACTGCCGCCGAGATAGCCCAGGCCCTGCAGGGTCCAGATCACACCGACCACGGCGAACAGCCCGCCGAGAACGGCGAGCACGACCTTCCTC
>DASXRB010000332.1:0-5700 GCA_036506875.1 Kribbellaceae bacterium
GATCGACGGCGGCGACGCGTTCGAGGTGGAGGGCGGCGGCTCGGCGCTGCTGCGGATCCCGGAGCACGACGCGTTCCGCTACGGGCTGCCGGTCGACGCGGCGGCGGTACGACGCGGACCCGGCGGGCGGCCGCTCGCCGGCCCGGACGGCCGAACCCTGCTGCGCGGCGACCCGCAGCCCGCGCAGCTGACTACGCCGGCGTGGCTCGGCACCGGCGAGCACCAGCTGCGTGGCGCCGGTCCGGCCCTGGTGCAGAAGGTCAGCGGCGCCGACCAGGCGCTCACCCAGGTGCTCCAGGAGCTCAGCCGCCGGCGCCTCGTGCCTCCGCTGGACGCGGAGGGCCGGCCGATCATGTCGGAGCTGCCCCGGGACCACCTGGAGCGCGCCGACCAGCTGCTCAACCTGGAACGCGTCAGCCAGCAGCTGTCGGCGCTGCGGCTGGAGACCGGCTACGACCAGGCCGCGCAGGGCGGCATCCCGCTCGCGCTGGTCCGGCACCGCCCGGGGCGGGCGCCGGAGACCGTGACGCTGCGGCTCGCACTGCACCAGCGCTGGGACGAGGCGACCTCGCTCGGCCTGAGCACCTCCGACGCCGTCGTGAACCTCGACATCGGCTCCAACACCTCCGGGCGCACCGCCGGGCGGTCGAAGCGGCTGCCGTGGAAGGCCCGGCTCGGCGCCGGCGACCGGCCGGCACCCGGTCACGCCGGCACCACGCCCGAGGGCGGGCTGAGCTACGGCCGCAACGCGCTCGGCCGCGGTACCGGCCTGTCGGTCGGCGGCACCGTCAACCAGGTCACGCTGGTCGAGAGCACCGCGCCGGTCGGGGTCTTCGACGTACCGCACACGCTGGTGGTCACCGAGGTCACCCCGAAGGGCGACTCCGAGCCGCTGGCGGCGGTCGAGGGCAGCGCGCGGGTGCTGATCGACAGCGAGCTGCTACTGCCCGAACCGGCCGCGACAGCGCACCGAGGGCTGACCGGCGAGGCCGTCCTGGACCGGGCCACGATCCTGCACCTGGACGCCGGTGACATGCTGGCGCGGCTGCGGGCGGAGCTGCCCGCCGCGACCCGGCCGGACGCGGCCGCCATGCACCACCTGGCCGCGTTCGTGAACCCGCGGAACCTGATCGCGCATCCCGAGTGGACGCAGACCGGCTACAGCAGCCGGTTCACCTACCGGACCCGGCTCGGGTCAGCCGAGGCGACGGTCGCGTTGCGCGGGCACGTGCGTGACCACGTGTTCCTCGGCGCGACAAGCCAGGTGACCGGTGACATCAACCTGACCCTCAGCAGCTTCGGTACGACGTCCGGCCGGTCCACCGGCGGCACCGCCGAGCTGTCCGGGGCGGACGGTCCGGCTACCGCGAGCGGCGGCGGCTGGCACGCGTCCGCGAGCGCGAACCGGTCGAGCAGTGTGTCCCGCTCGGAGACCGACCTGTCGATCTGGGGCTGGGAACGGCTGATGATCGAGGTCGGCCAGCAGTACGTGTTCCGCGCCGGGGTCGGGTTCGAGGCCGGCCTCACCGACCGCGAGGGCGGCACCGCCCGGCGGGTCGAGCTCGCCGACGGCACGATGCTGTTCACGCTGCCGGAACGCGAGGCACTCAGGCTGTACGGCCGCCGTGAGCTGGACCTGCCGGTGCCGCAGGTGGCCGACGCGGTCGAGCGGTACCTGACGGGCAGGCTCACGCTGGACGGCCGGACCGCCACCACCCTGGTCCGCCGTTATCGCGAGGAGAAGCACGGCGTCACCGACGGCTTGGCCGCGTCGCACACCCACGAGCGACTGGTCGCCGCGCTGCGGAAGACCGCCGGGGTGCCCGCGGCCGCCGACGACGCCGAGCACGATCTGGACACCGCCCTCGAGGTGACCGAGCCGCTCGCGGAGCGCCCGGCCGAGGTGAGCCTGCCCGAGCACTACCGCGACACCATGGGCGCGGCGCTGATCGAGAGCGTCGCGCTGACCGGGCCGGACGGTGCCGGGACCGACCTGCTCGGCGAGGTGCGGGCGGCGGTCGAGCGTGTCGCGCCCGGCGCGCTGGACGCGGACCCGGTGCTCGCGGAGAGCCTGTACGGCGACCTGGCCGGGCGTCGCTGGCGCGGTCACCTCGACGACATGCTGGACCCGCGCGGGTTCGTCCGCGACTACCCGGTGAAGGCCGCCGGCGCCGGCCCCGGCGTCGGTCCGGCCGACCTGCTCACCGTCCGGGTCCGGGCGGAGCTCACCGGCCCGGCGCTGACGGACGGCACGCCGGACACCCCGGCCGAGAGCGCGATCATCCTGGTCCAGGGTTACGACTTCGACGAGCACAGCCGCACCGACACCCGCGGCACCACCTACGCGGCCCACGCCGGGTACGGCGCCGGCGGCGACCTGGTCGCGGGCGGAGCCGGCACCGACCGTGGCCGCACGGTGTCGGCCGGCAGCGGCGAGCAGCTGACCCGGCTGCAGCGCCTCGGCCACTTCTCCGCGGCCCGGGTCGATCGCGGCGTACGGCTGGTGGTCGGGGTTCAGCGCACCCCGGTCCGCGGCGCGGCGACCCGCGGCCGGGTCATGCAGGCCGCCGACCGCCATCCCGCCAACGAGCCGGTGGCGACCAGCACCGAGCTGTCCGGCCGGCTCACCCAGCTGGTCCCGCGCGCCCTGGTCGGCGCCACGCCCGCACCGGTGGCCGCGGCGGACCAGCCGCGCGACCACCGCGTGGTGTCACTGCCGAGCGCGTACTTCGTCGAGGGCACCCGGCCCTACCCGCGCGGCGAACCGGCGGCCGACACGTTGTTCGATACCGTCTACGAGCGCCTGGCCCGCCGCGACCTGCTGACCGCCGCCGGAATGCGGCTGCACCGCACCGAGCTGGAGAACCAGCTGTCCGCGTCCGCGCGGTCGGCCGCGTTCGAGCGGATCGCCGGCGACGAGGGCCACCGGCTGGTCCGGCTGCCCGTCCCCGGTCACCGGACCGCGGTCGTCGACGTCCGGGTCCGGGCGGTGGTCTCCGACGTGGAACTCGTCTCCGGCACGGTCGACGAGGTCGAGATCGGCCAGGTGGACCGGTTCCAGCGCACCACCCGGACCAGCGTGCAGGGCAACCGGCTGGTCCCGCTCGGCCGCGACGTCGAGGGCGCGCCCGTCGAGGACGTGAAGGGCGGCACCGGGTCGGGGGAGCAGGTGTCGGAGAAGGTCACCGACACCACCGGGAACCGCAACGAGACCAGCATGTTCGAGCGCGGAGCCACGGCGACGGTCCGGGTCCGGCTCGACTACGAGCTCTCCTTCGAGCGGCGCGCCGTGAAGCGGGACGGCAGCGAGAAGGTCAAGCACGCCGAGACCCTGCGGAACGCGGCGGCCGGCGAGGCGTACCTGACGATGTTCGAGCACGAGTACCGCGCGATGCGCGAGCGGATGGAGTCGGGCGCCCCGGTGCTGCCGCCGTTCGAGCACACCTGGGGCGCGGCGATGCCGGCCCGCGCCGGGACCCGCCGGGTGCGCGCGGACGAGTACAGCGGGGTAGGCACCGGGCAGATGCGCTTCCAGCCGTACCAGCCGCTGCTCGACGCCCTCGCCGAGGCCCGCCGCGACGGCGTGGTGGTCGCCCTCACCGTGCACGAGCGCGACGGCACCGACCGGTCGTACGAGGCGCACCCGGACGGCACCATGACGGGGGTGGACGACGGCGGGTTCGCGGCCGCGTTCGCGACCCTCAACCCGCGGCTGGCGCTGCTGTCCGAGGGCCGGGTCGACCTGCGCGAGCTGTACAACACCGCGCCGCGCTCGGACCGGTTCACGCTCGCCGTGACCGACGCGTTGCGGCACGCCCGGGTACCCGACGCGGTGCTCGACGAGGCCGTGCACGCGGTCGCGCCGCAGCGGGCCGTCGTACAGGCCCAGACCGGCGCCCGCCGCACCATCGGCGGCACCGGCGCCGGCCCGCCCCACCCCGGCACCGGGATCGGGGTGACCTGATGACGACCTCGTACGACGAGCCCGGCGGCCCGCTCGCCGTCGCGCGCACCCGCGACGAGGCGATGCTGTACCTGGAGCTGCGGCCGTGTGAGGACTGCGGCACCGTCGGCACGGCGTGGGAGCACGGGCTGGCGGAGGCCGGCGGCGAGCTGGCGGCGAGCTACGTGACCGAGTGCCCGGGCTGCGGGGCCGAGCGCGCGTACGTCTTCGCGCTGCCGTCGCGGGAGACGCCGGCCGAGGACTTCCCGGTGTTCGGCGGGCCGGAACCTTCCGAGCTGCTCGACCCGGGGGCGTGGCTCGCGGTCGCCGACCGCAGCGCCGCCGCCGTCCCCGAGGACGACCCCGGGCCCGCGCTCGCTGTCGCCCGGGCGGCCGTCGAGGAGGTCCTCAAGTTCGTCCCGCCCGGACTCGGGGCGGTTCCACCCGACGCCTTCTGGACCGAGGCCGGGAGGACGGTGTACGACGAGGACCCAGGACGGTTCCGCGTCGACCGGCTGCTCGTCGTACGCGATTCCTATCTCGAACAGGAGTGATGCCGATGCTGACCGCCCGGACGCTGGCCGAGGGCCAGGTCTACGTCGCCCTGATGGCCGCCGCGGAACCGCCCGACGCGGACGCGGTCCCCGAACCGGCGGTGGCCGGGGAGCAGGCGTGGACGTTGGCGTACGGCGACATCCGGGTGGAGGTGCCGTTCGCGTCCGAGCAGGTGTCGCGCCGGGCCGGCGCACGGTACGGGCTCGGGGCCTCCCAGCTCGTCGATGCCGGCCAGTGGTCGCAGGTGGCGGCGTCGTACGCGCGCCGCGCCTTCGACGCCGACATGTCGCTCGACCCGGTCGCGCCGTCCGCGGAGCAGGTGCGCCGGGTGGACCAGCTCTGGGCGGCGGCCGCCGACGCGGTCCGCGAGGTGTTGAAGTTCCTGCCCGAGGGAGCCGGCGAGGTCCCGGCGGAGGCATTCTGGTCCGAGCTCGGACAGCGGCTGCATGCCGGGGAGCCGGAGCGGTTCACCCGCGACAAGCTGCTCGACGACCTGGAGTACTACCAGGGCACGCTCGACGACTTCCGCGCGCTGCACGGCACGCGGGGCTGAGCGTCGTACCGGCTGATCCGGCAGCGGCGGTCAGCGGGCGCCGGCGCGGATCGCGACCGCGAGGTTGGCCAGGTACGACAGCCTGGCCACCTCGGAGCTGAGGAACTCCGGACCGCCGCGCCGCCCGACCACCAGCACCTGGCGGTCCGACTCCAGCGGGGCCGCGACCAGCACCGACTCGGCCAGGCCCTCGCCCTCGGGTGAGTCCAGCGTGCCGGCCTGCGTGAGCGGCACCCACTTCTCCATCACCGGGCCGAACTCCGGCGTCGCGCTGGTCTCCTGCGCGACGCGGACGGCCCCGTCCGTACCGTCCAGCAGTGCGGCCCAGTCGGCGTGCAGCACCGACGGCGCCTGCTCGACGAGGACCTCGATCGCCTCGGCGGGCTCCGACGACATCTGCTCGACGGCCTCGAGATCCATGTGCAGCCCGCCGCCCGCGCCGTACCGCGAGAACCAGATCACCTCGACCCCCGGCACGCTGTTGCACGCCGAGACGAGGCGGTCCGGCAGCGTCCCGGCCGGCAGGTCGACCACGACGTCGTCGACCGCCGTACCGTCGTCGCGGCGGTGCTCGACGATCTCGATCGCGTGGATGTCGGCGCCCACCTCGCCCAGCGCGCTCGCCACCGTGCCCAGCGAACCGGGTCGG
>DASXRB010000333.1:0-2299 GCA_036506875.1 Kribbellaceae bacterium
GGCCCAGGGCTCGCACGTGATCATGGTGTCCCAGCCCGGGACGGTCGCCGAGGTCATCATGGCCGCGGCCGCCGCGGTCGACCGGCCGGCCGCCGCCACCGGCGGCTAGCCCACCGGCGGCCAGCCATGGAACCGGGTCCCCGAACGGAACTGGCTGGTGGCCGCCGTCGGCATGGCCACGTATTCCCGTTACTCGGGTCAGGCCAAGCTGGCGGCGAAACGGAACAAGCTGCGCCTGCCAGCTGCAACAGTTGCCCGGCTACCTACGAGGGTGGTCAGCGTCGCGGCCTCAGCGCACGACCGAGGCCGCGTCGATGGCGACCCGGGTGCCGCCGCCGTCATGGCCCGGCGTGCCGAGCGAGCGCACCTCCAGCACATGGGTCGTCGAGAGGCTCAGCCCGTTGCGGACATAGAGGCTCTCGCGCGCCGCGGCGACCGACGACCACTGGTTGACGGTGGCGACGCGAACGCCGTCGAGGTAGATCGCGGACAACCCGAACGACGGCCCCCGCGGGCCGTACACGCCGACCGAGCGGCCGCTGAACGTCAGGCGTCCGGCCGCGCCGGACGTGCCGGTCAGCTCGACGTAGCCGCCGGAGGCGCCGCTCGACGCCGTCCGGGCCCACCCCGCCGACCAGCGCCAGGCGGTCGACGTCTCCTGCGCGAGGGTGACCGCGAACGACGGCCCGTACGCCCACGCCGAGACGTTGCCGGCCCAGTCCCAGGCACGCACCCGGAAGCGGTAGGTGTGCCCGGATGCGAGCTGGTAGACCTGGGCGGTGTTGGTGCCGTAGCTGGTCATCGCGGTCCACGCCCCGCCGTCGGTGCTGGCCTGGACGTCGTGGCGCTGCACGCCGGTCCCTGACCCGTCGCTGCTGGTCCAGCGCATCTGCACCGCCGCGGTGGTATTCCCGGGCGGCTGGCCGGCGTAGATGCCGGGCACCGGCCCGGTGACCGTCGGCGCGGTGCCGTCGTCGGGCAGCAGGACCCCGAGGCCCTTGGTGTCGATGATCCACTGGTAGGCGTCGGCGTCGACGGCCACCTTGCCGGCCATGTCGGTCGTGACGACGCGGAACACGTGCACCCCGTCGGTGAGGCCGGCGAACTCTTTGCTGGCGTACCGGGAGCCTGCCGGCCCGCTGCAGTCGGTGTAGGGCGCGCCGTCGAGGCTGCAGGCCGACCGCGACAGCGGCTCGCTGGCCTCCCACTCCAGGTGCGCGCTGGTCTCGAGGGTGAGCCGCTCCGGCGGGCTCCACCACAGACGCACGAACGGCGGGCGGTTCTCGATGACGATCGTCCGGGGCGCGGTGGTCGCGCGGTTGCCCTGCACATCCCAGGCGTTGGCGGTCAGCTCTAACGGCCCGTCGGCGTACCGCTCGGTGTCCAGGCCGAAGCCGTACGGCGCCGGTTCCGGCTGTGGGCCGTCGTGCGAGCTCGCGGCGAGGTCGTGGCTGTAGCCGACCGACCACACCCCCGAGTCATCGGAGGCGGTGGCGTCGAGCCGGGCGACGCCGGCGACGCGCGCACCGTCCGCCGGCGCGGTGAGGGCAACCGCCGGGTCGTTCCACTCTTTGGTGCCGAAGTACCAGTTCAGCCGGTGCCGCATCCCGTACGCGAAGGGGCCGTCCTCGTCTAGCGCGATCCGGTAGGTCGCCCCGGCGGTCACCGCGAACGAGAAGGTGTTCCACGCCTCCGGCATGAACTGGTGCGTCACCGGGATGCGGCTGAGGGCGTCGATGCGGTCGCCGGTGTAGGCGGCGATCACCGGCTGGGCGTCGAAGCCGTCGCCCTCCTCGTAGTCGTCGAAGGTGACCGTCCCCGACCGGGGCGCGGTCCAGCGAAACCACAGCGAGCTGCGTGGCTGGTAGCGGCCGTGCGCCGGCTCGCCCGGCTCGGCGCTGGCGCCAGTGGTGTCGACGGCGACACCACCGGTCGGCGGCAGCACCAGCGGCTCGGCGAACTCGTCGTTGCTCTGCGGCAGCAGCCGCCACTCGAGGGTGTAGTGCAGGACCTGCTCGTCGACCCCGGTGACCTGGATCCAGTACGTCGTACCACGCGTGACCGCACTCAGGTTGGCGCCGAACGTCTCCGTCGAGGGGATGGGCGGGACCCGGCTCTCCGCCTGCAGCGTCAGCCCTCCAGGCGGGGTGCCGGTGAACACCGCGATCCGCTTGTCGTCCTCCAACTCCGAACTCGGCTCGTACAGCGGAGGCCTCATCACCCAGAAGCCCGCTTCCCCGTCGTCGGGTGCGGTCCACCGGTACCACACCGACGATCCCGCCCGGGTGGGCGCGTGGCG
>DASXRB010000334.1:0-3136 GCA_036506875.1 Kribbellaceae bacterium
CTGATGTACAGCACGGTCTTCTGGGTGGCGTTGAGCTGCTCCTCCAGCCAGCGCTTGCCCGGTACGTCGAGGTAGTTGTCCGGCTCGTCCAGCAGCAGCACCTGGTCCGGCCCGCGCAGCAGCGCCTCCAGCACAAGCCGCTTCTGCTCGCCGCCGGACAGGGTCCGCACCTGCCGCCACTGGCAGCGGTCGAAGCTGATGCCGAGGGCCGCCGTCGTACACACGTCCCACAGCACCTCGGCGTCGTACCCGCCCGCCTCGCCCCACTCCGCCACGGCGTGCGCGTACCTCAGCTGGGTCTTCTCGTCGTCGTTGTCCATCATCGCCAGCTCCGCCGCGTCGAGCTTCCGCGCCGCTTCACGTACGGCGGGCGGGGCCACGCTCAGCAGCAGATCCCGCACCGTCGACTCGTCGCGTACGGACCCGACGAACTGACGCATCACGCCCAGCCCGCCGGACCGGCTGATGCTGCCGGCATGCGGCTTCAGGTCGTCGGCGACGATCCGCAGCAGCGTCGTCTTGCCCGACCCGTTGGCCCCGACCAGCGCCACCTTGGCCCCGTCGCCGACCCGGAACGTGACGTCGTCCAGCAACACCCGCCCGTCCGGCAGCTCATACCCCACCCCGGCGACATCCACGTGACCCATGCGCTCCAGTGTCGTACGCCGTTGTCCACAGCCGCGACCGGTTTACCTGGCGCGATGAGCAGCGACGCCACGACTCCGGCCGGCGAGGATCTGGAAATCTGAGGTTTTCGGGCCCGGATCTGAGGGGTTGCCCACGATGTGGGGGTAGTGCCTGCGGGCCGACCTTGAAGGAGCGGCGATATCCGTCGCAGCGGTCATCAAGGAGGAGCCATGAACCGCAGGTATTCAGCCCTCGCCGTATCCGCACTGGCGATGGGCACGGTCGCCCTGACGGCGGCCAACGCGTCGGCGATGCTGCCGGACCCGGCAGCCGACACGCTCTCGAAGACGCAGCAGCAATCGGCCGGCAGCTGGCCGGACGAGGCAGTCGGCTACCCCGGCTGGACGGACGGCGCCGGGGAGTACAACTACACGGAGTACAAGTTCGACAAGTCCGCCGGGGAGTACAACTACCCGGAGTACAAGTTCGACAGTCCGGTGCAGGCCACGGCCGACGACGACACCGTCGCCCAGGCGTTCAAGGCCAGCGGAGCCGCGCTGGGCGGCGGGTGCGTCGCCGTCGCCGGGATGTGGCTGTACCGGCGCCGGCACGTCCCGGCCGGCTGAAACCCGACGCTGCCGTGCCCGCGGCACGGGCACGGCAGCGTCTCCCATAACCCGGAGACAGTCCGGCCGGTGAGGCTCCAGACTGGAGGCTGTGCGAGGGGGCGAACCGAGCCCGCCCGTGATCGCCGGCCGGACCGAGGAACGGGTGATCCTCCGGGCAGCGATCCAGGGAGCTGCCGAAGGAAGACCGTGCGCGGTGTTCGTGCACGGAGAGGCGGGCGTGGGCAAGACCCGCCTGGTACGGACCGCATGTGACGACGCAGCCCCGGAGGGCGTGACCGTCCTGTGGGGTCGATGCGTCCGCTTCGGCTCGGTGGACTCGCCGTACGTGCCACTGATCGGCGCGCTGGAGGGGTGGGCGGAGTCCGCCGAGCCGGGCGAACTGTCCGCCGTACTCGCCGCGGTCCCCGCCGCCGGTGAGCTGCTGCCATCGCTGGGCGGCAACGCCGCGGACCACGCGGTCCGGCTGCTGTCCGTCGTCGACGCCCTGGTGATAGCGATCGCCTCGCGCCACCCCACGGTGCTCGTCGTGGACGACGTGCAGTGGGCGGACATGGCATCCCGCGACGCGCTCGCCTACCTGGTGGCGGGCTTCCACCGCCAGCGGCTGGCCGTCCTGGCCACGTACCGGGACGAGGAGCTCGCCATCGGCCATCCCATGCACAGCTGGCTCGCAGACCTGAGACGGCTCCCGTCTGTCAGCGAGGTACGGCTGGACAGGCTGACCCGCGAAGAGACCGAGCAACAGCTCGCGATGCTGCTCGGCGGCCACCCGCGCGATCGTCTCGTCGACGACGTCGTACGACGATCCGACGGCAACCCGTATCTCACCGAGCTGCTGGTCCACGGCGTCACCGTCACCGCCGACGAGCTGCCCGCCGATCTGCCGGCCGAGTTGAGCGAAGCCCTGCTCGCCGCGTGGCACGGGCTCTCGGCACCGGCCCGAGACGTCATGCGAGTGCTCGCGGTCGCCGGCCGCCCGACGCCGATCGACGACCTGCGGGAGGTCGCCGCCACCCGCGGTATCGGCCCGGAGAAGCTGTCGGCAGCACTCGCGGAGGCGTCGAACACGGGAATCTGCGTGCGGCAGGCTCCTGACCGCTGCTGGTTCCGGCATCCCTTGCTCGCCGAGGTCCTGTACGCCACCTTCGTCCCCGGCGAGGCGGAACCCGTGCACGCCTCTTGGGCGAAGGTCCTCGAGTCCCGCTCCGGCACCGGTCTGGACGAGATACGGCGGCAGGGCGACCTGGCCCTGCACTACGAGGGGGCGCGTGACCTCACGCGGTGCCTGGAGGCGTCGCTGCGGGCAGCCGACCTCGCGAACGCCATCACGGCGCCGCGTGAGGAGGCGGTACACCTTCGCCGGGCGGCACTCCTGTGGCCACGAGTGCACACGTCCGGGGGCGCCGAGGCACACCGTGAGCTCGACCTTCTGGAGCGGCTGGCCCGCGCGGCCTATCTGGTCGGCGACGGTGAGGTGAGCTTCCACGCCTGGCGCCGCGCGCGCGAGCTCGTGGACGACCGCGTGGACCCGTTGCACGCGAGCAGGCTGCAGCGGCACTGGGCCGACTCGTTCTGGGCTACCGGCAGGATCGCGGGCGCCGGACAGCCCATCGCCGAAGCCAGCCGTGCGGTCGAGCTGAGCGAGGCGTTTCCCGACAGCGAGGAGTACGCCGAGGCGCTGGCCGGTCTGAGCTGGCGGCAGATCTGGAACAACGAGCTCGGGCCGGCGCGGAAGTCCGCCGAGGAAGCGGTCCGCGCAGCGAGCCGGTCGGGGTCCGTCAGGGCCTTGAGCCTCGCGTACGCGTCGCGTGGATGCGCGAACCTGCGGGACGAGCGCTCCGATCGCGACACGTCCGAGGCGTTGCGGTTCGCTCGCTCGA
>DASXRB010000335.1:0-13880 GCA_036506875.1 Kribbellaceae bacterium
GAAGTTGGAGGCCGCGTCGTCGGAGATGATCATCGCGTCCTGCGACTGCGTAACCGTCGGCTGGATCTTGATCGTCGGGTCGATCACCACCGGGTACCTGCGGTGTGGGTCGGCCAGCCAGGCCTTGTCCGCGCGCACCGTCAGCGTCTTGCCGTCGGCCGACAGCTGCTGGGTGACCGCGCCGCTCCAGACGTTCCCGTACGGCGAGGAGCGGTCGGCGGTGGCGTCGGTCATGTACGGCTTCGGGATGCGCGCGACCGCCGGTCCCTCCCCGTCGGCCCGGTAGAGCGCGATCGAGCCGTTCGGCTGCCGCACCGCGTGCAGGCCGTTCAGGTCGAGGGTGAACGTGTACGTCGGGTCGGCCGGCGGCTCGGTCAGGACGATGCGTTCCTTGAGCTCGGTCGGCGTGACCTGGTAGCCGAGGTCGGCGCCGTTCACAGCGCTCCGGTAGGTGACCTCACTGCCGTGCACCTGCGGGGTGACGGGTTTGGCGGTAGCGGTGCCGAGGCCGATGCCCGCGTCGCCGAGCTCGAACCGCACCAGCTTGTCGGTGCGGTCGCCGAAGTAGCTGCGGAACGTGTTCTTCCCGGCGCCGTGCGGGTAGCCGGCGCGGCCGGTGGAGGTGACCGTGGTATCGAGAGGCTGGTAGTGCCCCCGGGCGTCGCGGTAGTTGACCGGCGTGCTGGACAGCTCGGCCTGCACCCGCCCGTCGGACAGCTGGTAGTACCGCGCGGTCGCGGTCCGGCGGTCCGTGAGCTCACGGACCCGGTGCGCCTTCGGGTCCGGCTTCCAGACGTTCGGCGTGCTCGCCGGGTGCGAGGGCACGGTGATCGGCGCCAGCGGCTTGTCGGCCGGGCGCCAGTTCGGGTGTGGCTTCAGGGTGTCGGGTCTGGCCGGTTCCGGTGGCGCGGCCGGCGCGTTCGCCGCGATCGCGGACTGGGCGGGGCCGACGAGGCCGAGGACGAGACTCGAGACGACGACACCGATGCCGAGCTTCCGGAACGAACGCACAGCCGATCACCCCTCCACAGGTCGCGGAACGGGCCGGAGCGTAGGCAGGTGGTGATACTCGCCCGGATACTTTTTCCATACCGCTCAGGCATCGCCGCGAGGGCGTGTCGCTGATCAGAAACTGTCGGTGGGCGGTCGGATCATGGGGCTATGGAAACGCAGGCGATTCACCTGCACGCACGCGTCTTCCACCGCGAGGGACCACCGGGCGCGGCGTGGTATGTCGACATCGACGACCTGGACGACCAGCAGCCCGACGACCCGTTCTGGTACGGCTGGTTCGGCTCGCAGCGGGCCGCCGTCGACGCGGCGTGCCGGCTGCTGGACCACCTCGCCCACGACCCGCTCCTCGACCAGCACCTGGCCCGGATCAGCGAGCGGTCGCTGGCGACGGCTTCCTGACGGAGCCTGGCGCGGACCAGCAGGTCGTGGCTCCCGTCCGGCAGATCGGCCGACCGGGAGTCGCGGCGGGTCCGTGGCCATGCCGCACATGCTGCCGCACGGCGGGTCCGGCGTCGCGGCCATTTCAGGCGGACACGACGCCGGACCGGTGGTCAGGCGCTGCCGAAGCGGCGGCGCTTGGCGATCACGACACCCGCGACGATCGCGGCGACGATCAGCAGGACCGGCGGGTGGCCACCGAGCACCGAGCACAGCAGGCCGGCCAGCGCCAGGAAGGCGACGATCGCGACCAGCGGGATCGGGAACCCGAAGGCCCGCGGCCCGCGCCAGCCGCCCCGCGCCCACGGCGGACCGCCGAACGGCGCGCCGGACCCGTACCGGCCGCCCGCCGGCTGGTCCTGCGGCCCGCGCTCGCCGCCCTGAGGACCGCCGAACCAGCCGCCCCAGGGTTGACCGGGGCCGTGCTGGGCCCACGGCGGGCCCCAGCCCTCACCTGTGCCGGGCTCCTGCCGGGCGCCGCCTGGCAGATCCGTGAACAGTGCGTCGAGGTCGTTCTGGGTGGTGGCGCGCAACGCCTGGTCCACCCGCTCGGAGTGCTCGTCCGCGCTCAGGCGGCCGGCCTCGTAGTGCTCGCCGAGCCGGCTCACGGCCTCGTTGCGCTCGGCGTCGCCGATCCGGATACCACCGTTCGGCGTGTCGTTCGGGGTGTTGCTCATGATGTCCCTCCAGTGCGGATGCGGTACTGCTTCGAGGGTGCTTCGCCGCATCCGCCCGCGCGTCGGCTGCCGGGCGGCACTTGCGCTACCGCCCAGGGCGTACGGGACTCCCCTGACCGCCCCTCGGTAACCGCGCGCAGGCGGGAGCGCGCGCTGCCTTGATCCCGGGGTACGACGATCGGAGAGGAACCGGTTGAGGTTGTCCTGGGCAACCACGCGCACGGAGCCGCTCGGAGAGCTGCTGGTCGACGTCGACCTCTACTGATCCTGCACGATGCCATGCCTGCCGTGCCGGTGGTGCGGGATACCTCGCACGGTGTGGTCGGCGAACTCCATCGCCTCGTCCACCAGCGCCGACAGGTGATCGCTGACCGTCCGGTACACCATGTGCCGACCGTCCCGCCGGACCTGCACCAGGCCGGCCAGCCGCAACCTGCCGAGGTGCTGGGACACCGACGACCGCGAGGCCGCCACCTGGCCGGTGAGCGTGGTCACGTCCTGCTCGCCCGCGGCCAGCAGCCGCAGCAGCTGGAGCCGTGTCGGGTCCGCGAGCAGTCCGAGCACCTCCGCGGCCACTGCCAACCGCTCGGCGTCGTCGGCGTGCAGCGAGTCGCTCGCAGGTGCCATTCCATTATGCGCGCGCACGATTGCATAATGCGCTCGGCCGGGGCACCCTTGCAACTGCAGGCACCATCCGAGACGAGGACCAGCGATGCCAGAACAGCCTCCGCACACCGCCCACGGGCACGACCACGACCATGACCACGGGCATGTTGAATCAGGTGGCGTGCGCGCGCTCTCGGCCCGCCTGCGGCACGTCCTGACACCGCACAGCCACGACAGCGCCGATCGCGTGGACACCGCACTGGAGACCAGCCGTCGCGGCATCCGCACGCTGGCCTGGTCCTTCGTGGTGCTGTTCGCGACCGCGCTTACGCAGCTGGCCGTGGTCGCGATCAGCGGTTCCGTCGCGCTGCTCGGGGACACGATCCACAACTTCGCCGACGCACTGACGGCGGTACCGCTCGGCATCGCCTTCCTGCTCGGCCGGCGGGCAGCCAGCCGGCGCTACACCTACGGCCTGGGCCGCGCCGAAGATGTCGCCGGAGTCGTCGTCGTGGTGATCATCGCCGCGTCGGCGGCGGTCGCGGGCTGGCAGGCCGTCGAGCGGCTGATCCACCCGCAGCCCGTCGAGCATCTCTGGGTGGTCGGCGCGGCCGGGTTGATCGGGTTCGCCGGGAACGAACTGGTCGCGCGCTACCGCATCACAGTCGGCCGCCAGATCGGCTCGGCAGCCCTGGTCGCCGACGGCCTGCACGCCCGCACCGACGGCTTCACCTCGCTCGCGGTCGTCATCGGCGCGGCCGGTGTCGGGCTGGGCTTCCGGCTGGCCGACCCGATCATCGGGCTCGGAATCACCGTGGCCATCCTGTTCGTCCTGCGGGACGCCGCGAGGGAGGTGTTCCGGCGGTTGATGGACGCCGTCGATCCCGCGTCGGTCGACCTCGCCGAGCGCACCGCCGGCGACGTGCGCGGTGTCCTGGGCGTCGGACCGGTCCAGATGCGCTGGGTCGGTCACAGCCTGCGTGCCGAGCTCGCCGTCATCGTCGAAGCCGCCCTGTCCGTGGAGCAGGCACACCACATCGCTCACGAGGTAGAGCATCGGCTCGTCCACGAGGTTCCCCGGCTGACCGCGGCCACCGTGCACACCGAGCCGTCGGCACGCGCGGAGCACGCGCACGACGCGCTCGCCCACCACCGCTGACGCGGATACCGGTCAGGCCGGACGGCGCAGCACCGCGGCGCGTCGACCGTCCCGATCAGCGCGTACGACGACGGCCGGCGACGTAGCCCACGCCGCTGGCGAGTCCGACGAGCGCCAAGATCCCTACGAACACGGCCAGGCCTTCGACGTCACCGCGCTGGTACTCGACGGCCACGACCGATCTGGCCCGCTCCGGCCGGTCGACGGCGTACTCGATCGGCGTCGTGTCCCCCTCGCGGAGAATGCCCTCGTCGTCCGGATCGGCGTCGATCTCGACCGTGTAGAAGCGGCCGGCGACGTCGTACCGCACGTCCACGGTCCCCTCCGATCGGTCCACGAATCCGGGTTCGTTGTCCTTCACGACCGTGCCGACGACCACCGCCGTCGGCTCACGCCATGGGCGCGAATCCACCCGTTCGGCGGCACCGATCGCGCCGAAGACGACCGTCATCAGTGCGAAGGACGCGACCAGGGATCCGGGGACCATCGGATCACCCGGTTGCCGCCAGCCGTCCACGCGAGGCCCGGAATGCCGGCCGACCGGGCGCCGCCGCTGCTTCCCGGCATACGCCTCTGCCGGGGAGATGCCGCGGGCCCAGAGCACGGCGACCACAAGCAAGGCCGTCAGCATCCAGCCGATCACGAGGCCCAAGCCGACGAAGAAGCCGTTCGCGGCCGCGGACGACACCTGGCGGCCGGCCACTAGCGCGGCAAGCGCACCGATGCCGGCGCCGAGGTCGCCGACCAGCGCCATCCCGGCGAAGCCGAGCAGCTGGCCGCCTCCGTCATCGCACGACACATAGAAGCCGGCCGGCCCACGGACGAAGAACCAGCTCAGCCCGGTTCGCAACCACCGCGTCACGCGGCCGCGCGGGCGGTCCTCGGGTCTCACACCAGACCTGACGTGCGCTGATCGGTCGCGGTTGCAGGTCGACGCCGAGCCGCAATCCGGTCGCGCGGGACGGGACAACCGCCCGGCATGACGCTCAGCGGCCGCCGGCGACGCGGAGGATGGCGCCGGTGGTGTACGACGCGTCGGCGGACAGCAGCCAGGCGATGGCGGCGGCGATCTCGGCGGGTTCACCGGGACGGCGCAGCGGGATCTGCGGTGCGGCCTTCGCCGGGCGGTCGGGGTCGCCCATGGTCGCGTGCATCTCGGTGTTGGTGATGCCGGGTGCGACGGCGTTCACGCGGATGCCGTCGGGGCCGAGCTCCTTGGCCAGGCCGATCGTGAGGGTGTCGACGGCGGCCTTGCTGGCGGCGTAGTGCACGTACTCGTCCGGGCTCCCGAGCGTCGCGGCACCCGACGACACGTTGACGATGGCGCCGCCGGAGCGCAGGTCGCGGGCGGCGCGGCGGCAGCACAGCAGGTAGCCGAGCACGTTCACCTCGAGGACGCGGTGCAGATCCTCGGTGCGGGCGTCGGCGAGCCGGCCCAACGGCCCGGTCACGCCCGCATTGTTGACCAAGCCGGTGACCGGCCCGAGCTCGGCGGCGGCGTCGAACACCCGGTCCACGTCCGCCTCGGCGGAGGTGTCGGCGCGCACGGTGACGCACCGCGCCCCGGCGTCCCGGACGGCTGCCGCGGTCGCCTCCGCGGCGGCGCTGTCCCTGACATAGGCCAGCACCACGTCGTGCCCGTCGGCGGCGAGGCGGACGCAGGTCGCGGCGCCGATACCACGACTACCGCCGGTGACGATGATTACCGGACGTGACATACGCATGCCTCCCGCGAGCAAAACGTCGTACACATGAATCAGCCTCGGACCCGCTAGGGTCCGAGGCTGGTCACAAAGGGGTGGAGGTGGCGGGAATCGAACCCGCGTCCTTCGGCGTCGGTCCGAGACTTCTCCGGGCGCAGTCTGCGATGGCGCTTTTCTCAGCCCCGGCACTCGCGCAGACGCGTTGCCGACAGGCTCAGTCACTGTGAATGTCCCCTACCAGCCCCGTGACCGGGCTGGCAGAGCGAGCTTCCTGGATGAGGCCAGGAACCGGGTCGGAAGCAACCCCGGGCTGACCCTTCGTTTACCTCAGGCCGTCAGGCGGCGAGAGCGAAGTTAGTGCGCTTAACCTTGGCACTTATTGGTTTCCAGGGATCGTTGACGAGATGACCCTGGGTCCTCGGCCCGCTTCTCTCGGAACGTACGACCGTAGTCGAAACCGTTCACCCCCTCTTGAGTTGTCAAACCCGCCTCGGGCGCGCGCGCCCTCCGCAGAGGCTCTACGTTACACAATCAACCTGGTCGGCGCCCGGGAGATTCCCGTCGGTGTGCGCCCGGTAGTCCGGCGGCACCCCGCACGCGGTCAGCCAGCCCTGCAGGGTGTACGCCGCGTTCGGGTCCTCGATCGCCCGCGCCACCAGCCGGTCCGGCGCCACGCCCCGCCCGTCCGCACCGACGAGCTGCCCCGGCCCCGCCCAGTTCAGCTTGTACGACGCCCTGCCGGAGTCCACCAGCGCACTGGTCACCAGCCGGGTGAGCAGCCGCTCCGCGAGCGCGAGCCGCTCGTCACGCGTGTCGTCCGGCCCGGCCAGCGGCTCGACCATCGCCTCGACCTCGCCGCGGCGGATCGCGTCGAACACCGTGATCAGCGTGGCCGGCCGGGCCACGCCCGACTCCTCCATCGCCAGCGTCAGCCGGGCGGCGTCGCGGCGCGCGCCACCGGCCGCGCCGGCCGCGACGATCTCGTCCCACGATGCCGGCACCAGGTCGCTGTCCTCGAACATCCAGGTCTCGAGCTCGCCGAGCGCCCGCCGCGCGTCGTCGAGCAGCCCCAGCGCCGGCTCGTAGTCGTCCGCGACCGGATCCCCGGCCGCCTCCAGCACCGCGATCCGCTCCGCGACCGGCAGCTGCGGGTCGGCACCGGCCTCGCCGTCCGGCGGCGCGGAACGTACCTCGGCCAGCTGGAGCTGCCGGGCCGGCTCGGCGAGGAACCGCTCGAACCCGTCGAACACCGCCATCGGCCGCAGCCGCTCCTCGATGCCGAGGTCGACGTACCGGTCGAGGAAGTAATGCCAGCCCTGGTCCAGCGCCGCCACCTCGCGCACCGCGGCCAGCGCGGCGGTGCGGCCGGCGAGCCGGGCACTGAGCCGGTCGGCGTCCACGTTCTGCTCGCGGATCACGCCGCGCGCCACGACGTCGTACGGGCGGGTGTAGAGCGCGGTCAGCCGGCCCGCCCAGGAGTCGGTACCGAGGTAGCGGACCAGCCGGCGCAGGCTCTGGCTGGCCCGGAAGACCACACCGCCCGCGCCGCCGTACCGGGCGAGCTCGTGCGCGATCGTCGCTCGCAGCTGGAGCTCGGTGAGGCCCAGGACCAGCGGTACGCCGACGTACAGCCGCCGGCAGCCGGACCGCAGGCCGAGCAGCCGGGCGTTCTCGGACAGCGCGGCCTTGGAGTCCGGCACCAGCCGGATCTCGTCCGGCGTCCGCGTCCCGGCGGCCGCCGCGAGCTCGTCGACCACGGTCCACAGCCGCGGCTGGGTGGATCGGGTCAGGGCGACCCCGACGGGCGGCTGCGCGCCGTGCCGGCCGACCAGCACGGTGGCCCGGCCGACGCCGACCGCGGCCGTCACGGTCACGACGCCGAGCAGCAGCAGCGCCGGCCAGCCCGCGCCGGACGTGACGGCCACCACGAGCACGGCCATCAGGCCGAGCACCAGCACAGCCGGAACCACGGACAGGACGACCAGTACGGCCAGCGCGGGAAACGCGCGCGGAGACGGTTTCATCGGTCCCTCGGGCGGAGACGTCAGGGTTTCGTCATCCTGCCCGACGTGGCGCCGTCATGCCAAGCGGGGGTCCGTGCCGGCCCCGGTCTGGCGCCCGGGTCAGCGCAGCAGCCGGACCGCGAACGGATAGCGGAAATCGTTGCCCACCATCGTCGCCAGCCCGGCGATCCCGGTCAGCACGAACCAGGTGATGCCGACCAGCGGGAACAGGAACCAGGTGAACCCGTGCGTCAGCGCGGCCAGGAAGCCGAGCCCCATGAACACGCCGAGCGTGGTCAGCTGGAAGTTCAGCGCCTCGATGGCGTTGCGCCGTACGACGGGGTTGTGCCGTCCCGCGGTGGCGGCGAACACGGCCGGCCCGACCACGAACGCCGGGTAGCCCGACCAGTGCGCCAGCGTGCTCAGCCCGCGGCCGCTGCTCTGGCGCCGCTGCACCGGGCGGCTGAACGCCACCGGCACGTACGTCGGCACCGGGCGGGCCAGCAGGCCGTCGAACGCCGCGTTCAGCTCTGCCCGGGTCGTCGCGCTCAGTGCCTTGCCGAGCCGCTCGTCCAGCTCGAAGTGCGTGAGCCGGCCGTCGGCGTACATCTCCTTGAGGATCTCGACCGCGCGGTCGCGTTGCGCCGGCGTCACCAGAAGCGTCTCAGTGCCCATGAGATCCACTGTCCGCTCCGGGCCGGTCCCGCCCCATCGGGTACGACCCCGTCAGACCCCTGACCGCACCCTCACCGGGTCAGCGGTTGCGTTCGGCCAGCGCGCGGCGGGCCTCCCGCTCGGCGTCGCGCTTGGCCAGCGTCTGGCGCTTGTCGTACGCCTTCTTGCCGCGCGCCGTGGCGAGCTCGACCTTCGCGTACCCGTCCTTGAAGTACAGCGACAGCGGCACCAGCGACACGCCTTGCACCTCGACCGCGCGCACCAGCTTGTCGATCTCGCCGCGGTGCAGCAGCAGCTTGCGGGTCCGGCGCGGCTCGTGGTTCGTCCAGGTGCCGTGCTTGTACTCCGGGATGTGCATGCCCTGCAGGAACAGCTCGTGCCCGCGCACGGTCGCGAACGCATCCACCAGCGACGCCCGGCCGAGCCGCAGCGACTTCACCTCGGTCCCGGTCAGCACCAGCCCGGCCTCGACCACGTCGTCGATGTGGTAGTCGTGCCGCGCCTTCTTGTTCTGCGCGATCAGCTTCCGACCGGTTTCCTTGACCATCCCGACATTCTCCCGCACCCCGCCAACCGGATTTCCCCCACCACCGACCTCAATCGTCGGGCCCTTGTGACCCGGCGTGTCGCCGTTCATCGGGCCCTTCCGACCAAGCCGGTACGACGCCGGGCGCGGCACCGGCTACCGGGCACTGCCGGATCTGCCGGGTTCCATCGGAACTGCCTGGTTGCAACCCGACCGGCACGATGCAGGCAGCGGCCCACCACCCACGTTGGCAGTCGGCACGCAAGCCGGGGCACGCGCCGGCCGGTTCCTGTCACAAGGGCCCGACGAACGGCGACACGCCGGGTCACAAGGGCCCGATGAATGGAAGGGTCAGTACCAGCTCATGGGATTCACCGCGTTGCCGTCCTCGTAGATCATGAAGTGGAGGTGGCAGCCGGTGGAGTAGCCGGTGGTGCCGACGTACCCGATGATCTCGCCACGGCTGACGTGCTCGCCGATGTGCGCGGAGTAGCGCGACAGGTGGTTGTACGCCGAGATCAGCGAGTGGCCGTGCTTGATGCCGTGCGACACGAACAGCCGGTTGCCGTAGCCGCCGTTGTAGTAGCGATCGGTCACGACACCGTCGGCGACGGCGTGGATCGGCGTCCCGCAGCCGGCGCCGAAGTCGGTGCCGTCGTGCAGCTTCCAGTAGTGCAGGATCGGGTGGTACCGCATCCCGTACGGCGACGTGATCGGCGCGCCCGGGATCGGCCAGCCGAGCACCATGCCGTCGTTCGAGTGGTCGGGTATCGAGCGCGGCCGGCGGTGCTCACGAGCCGCCCGCGCGCGCTCGGCGGCCAGCTCCGCCGCACGGCGCCGGGCCGCTGCGAGCTTCTCCGCCCTGGCCCGGGCGATCAGGATCCGGGTGACCCGGACTCGTTCCGCGACCAGCGCGGCGTACTGGGCCAGGTCGGCGCGGCGCTGCACGATGACGTCGGAGTACGCCTTCTGCTTGGCCAGCGACACGACGGTGACCTCGGCCTTCTCCGCCGCCACCTTCGCGTCCAGCTCCCTGACCCGGCGAAGCGTCTCCGCCGCGGCGGCGCGCTGCGCGGCGACGGCCTGCTCGGCCGCGGCGACCTTGGCGCGCTGGCTGACCAGCTGCGCCTGCGCGTCGTTGAGCCGCCGCATCGCGTTGCTCTGCACGTCGAACACGGTGCGCTGGATCTGCATCCCGGTCGCCACGTCACCGACCGAGGTGCCCTGCAGCACGATCGCGAGGTTGAGCAGCGAGTTCTGCTGCTGGTACGACGACCGCACCGCCTCGCCGACACCGCGCTGCCCGGTGACGATCAGCTGCTCACCGGCGGCCACGTCGGACCGCGCGTCGGCCAGCGCCTGCTCGGCCACCGCGAGCTTGTTCGCCGCCACCAGGTCGGCCGCGCGTGCGGCGGCCAGCTCACCCTGGGTCACGGCATACCGGGCCCGTACGGCGGTGAGCTTGGCCACTGATGCGTCATACGCCTTGTCGGTCGCGATCAGCGCGGACTTCGACTCGTGCAGGTCGTCCAGCTGGGACTTGATCCGCTGGTCGAGCTGCTTCTTCTGCGCCCGCGGGTCGGGCGGGTCGGCCTTGACCGTGGCGGTCGCGTGGACCGCGCCGGTCAGGACGCCACACGTCATGGACAGGACAACGCAGCAAGCCGTCACCGCGGGATGGCGCGCCAGACGTCCGCGACGGGAGCGCGCGGCTCCGGCCGTCGTACGTCGTGCTGCCGTCCCGCCGGCGCCGGTGCTGTCGTCTCGCTTGATGCGTTCCCGTCGGAACGGGTTCGCACCGGGGAAGTGCGAAACCACAGTCGGCCCCTTACGGAGGGTTATGTTGTCGTGCGCCTTCGACGGTAGCCCACTCGGGTCAGACTTTGAGGTATTTCCGGGTCGTCAGGAATGTCGGGATCACCGCGAGGATCAGGCCGACGACCACCATGTAGACCGTCACCTCGATCGCGTCACCGAACTGGACCCACTCCCAGACCTGGAACGTCTGCTTCGCGAACCTGTTCACCACGGCGTACGTCGCGGCCCACAGCGTGAGGCAGGCGAGCACCGCGCCGATGAGCGCGGCGAGCACCGCCTCGAGCAGGAACGGCAGCTGGATGTAGAAGCTCGACGCGCCGACCAGCCGCATGATGCCTATCTCGCGCCGGCGGGCGAACGCCGCCAGCCGGATGGTGTTCGCGATCTGCATCAGCGCGGCGACCAGCAGCAGGCCGGCCGCGACGTACGACCCCCACTCGAGGAAGTTCAGCGCCCGGAACAGCGGGTCGAGGAACTTCCGCAGGTCCTGCACGGTGTCCACGCCCGGGAGCCCGGCGACGGCGCTGACCAGGTTCTCGAACCGCTGCGGGTCCTTCAGCTTGACCCGGAACGACTCCTGCATCTGGTCGACCGTCACGGTGCTGACGATCGGCGAGTCCTTGTAGAGGCGCTTGAAGTTGTCGTACGCCTCCTGCTTGGACTCCACGAACAGCCCGTCGGGGGCGGTGTCCGGGTTCGACTCGATGACCTGCCGGATCCGGTTCTTCTGCTGGTCGGTCACCTCGGCGCCGTTGCAGCCGCGGCCGCCGGAGTCCTTGGTGCACAGGAAGACCGAGATCTGGATCTTGTCGTACCAGTTGCCCTTCATCAGGTCGACCTGCTTGTGGATCAGCAGGGCGCTGCCGAACAGCGACAGCGAGACCCAGATGGTGACGACGACGGCGATGGTCATCGACAGGTTGCGCCTCAGGCCGATACCGAGGTCGGACAGGATGTAGTTCAAGCGCATCAGCGATCAGTCCTCACTGGTACCCGTAGACGCCGCGGGTCTCGTCGCGGACGACGAGCCCGTTCTCCAGCTCGATCACGCGCTTGCGCATCTGGTCCACGATGGACGCGTCGTGGGTTGCCATCACGACCGTCGTACCGGTGCGGTTGATCCGGTCCAGCAGCTTCATGATCCCGATCGAGGTGGCCGGGTCGAGGTTCCCGGTCGGCTCGTCGGCGATCAGGATCATCGGCCGGTTCACGAACGCACGCGCGATCGCCACCCGCTGCTGCTCACCGCCGGACAGCTCGTCGGGCAGCCGGTCCTCCTTGCCGGACAGGCCGACCAGCTCCAGCACCTCCGGCACCGTCTTGCGGATGTGGTTGCGCGGCTTGCCGATCACCTGCAGCGCGAACGCCACGTTCTCCTTGACCGTCTTGTTCGGCAGCAGCCGGAAATCCTGGAAAACGGTGCCGATCTGGCGGCGCATCTGCGGCACCCGCCAGCTGGCCAACCGGTTCAGGTCCTTGCCGGCCACCATCACATGACCGCGCGTCGGCCTGGCCTCACGCAGCACCAGGCGCAGGAACGTCGACTTGCCGGAACCCGAGGTGCCGACCAGGAAGACGAACTCGCCCTTCTCGATCTCGACGTTGACGTCCGAGAGGGCAGCCTTCGACTGACCTTCGTACATCTTGGACACATGTTCGAATCGGATCACGTCAACTTCTCAGCCGTGGGTCGGGAACAGGGGGAGACCGCCGCTCAGTCTAGGTGAGTCCCGCCAGGACGCCAGGAAGGCATGTCGCTAGGCGCGGCGCGGCGGCTGGTGTTACCTAGTGGTTGTGGACTTCGAGTACGACGTGTTCGTGCAGGGCACGGTGTTCGTCGACATCGTGCTCACAGGCCTGCCGTCCGCCCCGGTGACCGGGAGGGAGATCTTCGCCGAGGGGATGGGGTCGTGCCCTGGCGGGGTGGCGAACTTCGCGATCGCGGCGTCGCGGCTGGGCCTGCGCACCGGGCTCGCCGCCGTCTTCGGCGACGACGCCTACGCCGACTTCTGCTGGCGCACGCTCGCCGACCAGGAGGGCGTCGACCTGTCCCACTCCCGCCGGATCGGGCACTGGCACTCCCCGGTCACGGTGTCCATGTCGATCGACGCCGGTACCGGGCTGGACCGCGCGATGGTGACGCACGCGCACGACGCGCCGGGCGACCCCAACCGGCTGGTCGGGCCGGGCCTGAGGACGCGGGCGGCGATCGTGCAGGTGACCGACGAGCCGCGGGGCTGGACTGTCGACGCCCGCGAGGCGGGTGCGCTGCTGTTCGGCGTGGTCGGCTGGGACCCGAGCGACACCTGGTCGCCGGCGCTGCTCGACGCGCTCGACGGGTTCCACGCGTTCACGCCGAACGCGGTCGAGGCGATGGCCTACACCCGGACCGACGACCCGCGCGACGCGCTGCACAAGCTGGCCGACCGGGTCCCGCTCGCGGTGGTCACCGACGGCGCCCGCGGCGTGACGGCGATCGACGCGGCCACCGGCGAGGAGGCGGCGGTCCCGGCGCTGCCGGTGCGCGCGTACGACCCGACCGGTGCCGGCGACGTTTTCCTGGCCGCGCTGGTGCTCGGCACGCTGCGGGAGTGGCCGCTGCCGCACCGGCTCGCGTTCGGCAACCTGTGCGCGGGGCTGTCCGTGCAGCACTTCGGCGGCTCGCTGGCCGCCCCGGGCTGGGGCGACATCATCGACTGGGTCCGCGACCACAGCCGCTCGCATCCGGGCGACGTGCACCCCGACGTGCTCCGCTACTACGCCTTCGTCGGCGACGTCCTGCCGGAAGGCCCGGTGCCGATCGTCCGTCGCGCCTCGGCCACCATCGCCCGCCTCTCCGACGCCTGAACCCGGCGTCCCGCTACAGCGACAGCCGCGTGCCGGCCCCGGGGCGTCCAGCTGCGCGCCCCGGGGTGGTCTGCTCGGCGGATTCCCGGGGAACCCAACCCCGGGGCCCCTGGCAGGACACCCCGGCCGAGTTCCCGGAGGCGTCGAGTTGCGGGCCTTGGTTCCAGAAGGCGCCTTCTCCGCGCGAGGATCCGCAACTCGGCGAGGAGCATGGCGGCGTTGACGGTGTCCTTCTTCGTCGCCTTCAGGAGAGCCGGAAGGCGAGCTGTGGATAATCGATCACGAGGCCGTCGGGGTCGACGGTGAGGTCGCTGCGAAACTGGCTGTCGAGCGACTCGTACCGCACCGTGGCGATGCCTTCGCGGTCCGGTGGCGCGACCTGGCTGTAGCCCTGCCGGCTCGGCAGCACGGCCA
>DASXRB010000336.1:0-5097 GCA_036506875.1 Kribbellaceae bacterium
CACGTCCGGCAGCGAGGTCGGCACCTGGGCGAGAGCCGCGTGCTCCTCCGGCGGCAGCTCGTACAGGTCCTTGTCCACCGGCTCCGGCGGCTCGATCTTGTTGCGGATGCCGTCGATGCCGGCGAGCAGCTGCGCCGAGAAGGCCAGGTACGGGTTCGACGACGGGTCCGGGCAGCGGAACTCGATGCGCTTGGCCTTCGGGTTCGAACCGGTGATCGGGATCCGGATGCAGGCCGAGCGGTTGCGCTGCGAGTAGACCAGGTTCACCGGGGCCTCGAAGCCCGGCACCAGGCGGTGGTACGAGTTCACCGTCGGGTTGGTGAAGGCCAGCAGCGACGGGGCGTGCTTGAGGAGGCCGCCGATGTACCAGCGGGCGGTGTCGGACAGGCCGGCGTACCCGGTCTCGTCGTAGAACAGCGGCTCGCCGTTGTTCCAGATCGACTGGTGGCAGTGCATGCCGTTGCCGTTGTCGCCGAAGATCGGCTTCGGCATGAAGGTCGCGGTCTTGCCCGCGGCCCAGGCGGTGTTCTTGACGATGTACTTGTACTTCATCAGGTTGTCGGCGGTCTGCAGCAGGGTGTCGAAGCGGAAGTTGATCTCCGCCTGGCCCGCGGTGCCGACCTCGTGGTGGGCGCGCTCGACGACCAGGCCGGACGCCTCCAGCGCGGTGGTAATGTCGTTGCGCAGGTCCGCGAAGTGGTCGGTCGGGGAGACCGGGAAGTAGCCGCCCTTGTACCGGACCTTGTAGCCGCGGTTGCCGCCCTCCTCGACCCGGCCGGTGTTCCAGGCACCCGCGATCGAGTCGATGTGGTAGTAACCGGCGTTCTGCTTCGTCTCGAACCGGACGTCGTCGAAGACGTAGAACTCCGCCTCCGGCGCGAAGAACGCCGTGTCGGCGATGCCGGTGGACCTGAGGTACGCCTCGGCCTTGCGGGCGATGTTGCGCGGGTCGCGGCTGTACGCCTCACCGGTCAGCGGGTCGTGCACGAAGAAGTTCACGGCCAGCGTCTTGGCGCCCCGGAAGGTGTCCACGAAGGCCGTGGTGGGGTCCGGCAGCAGGGCCATGTCGGACTCGTGGATCTGCTGGAAGCCTCGCACCGACGAGCCGTCGAACATCAGCCCGTCCTCGAAGACCTCCGGGCCGAACGACGACACCGGCACGGTGAAGTGCTGCATGATGCCCGGCAGGTCGCAGAACCGGACGTCGATGAACTCGACGCCCTCGTCCTTGACGAAGCCGAGCAGCTCCTCAGCGCTGGAAAACATTCGAACTCCTCGGGGTCGCAGAGATTGTTCAGACCGTAGGCGGAACCGATTACTCCGCCATGACTCTCGTGTTTCGCCCACGTTACGCCCGCCGTGCGCGGCTCGCTGACACCCTGCGGCGGCAGCGGTCCCGGACCGCGTCTGTAACCTTTCGCCCATGCCCGAGGCTGCCGCTCCCACCGACGACTTCCGCTACCCCGGCAACCGCCTCGGACTGCCCGAGGACGGGCCCGGCTCCGTGGCCGGCTGGGGCCGCCGGCTGGTCGCGCTGTTCGTGGACTGGACGATCGCCGGGCTGGTCGCCTCGCTGGTCGTGCAGCGGCCCATGTGGGCCGGCGGGAACGACCTCAGCTTGGCCCAGCTGCTGACGTTCTGCCTGATGAACACCGTGCTGGTCGGCATGCTCTGCGCCACCATCGGGCATCGGCTGCTCGGCCTGCGGGTGGACCGGGTCGGCGGCGGCATGGTCGGCCTGCGGCGCGCGCTGCTGCGCTCGGTGCTGATCGCGCTGCTGATCCCGCCGGTGGTGTACGACCGCGACCGCCGCGGCCTGCACGACAAGGCCGCCGGCACCGTCGTCGTACTGCGTTAGGCCCGCGTCAGGCGCAGCTGCACGTCGTCCAGGTAGCCCGAGCGGAAACCGGCCTCGGAGTAGGCCAGGTACAGCTCCCACATGCGGCGGAAGGTCGGGTCGAAGCCGAGCCGGCCGATCTCCGGCCAGCGCTCGTTGAAGCGCTCCCGCCACAGCCGCAGCGTGTGGCCGTAGTGCGACCCGAGCCGGCGCAGCACCTCGACCCGCAGCCCGGTGTGCTCGGCGTTGACCCTCTCGATCGCGTCCACCGACGGCAGCAGGCCGCCGGGGAAGATGTACTTCTGCACCCAGGTGTAGGTCCGCCGGGTGGCGAGCATCCGCTCGTGCGGCATCACGATCGCCTGTACGACGGCCACCCCACCGGGCGCGAGCCGCTTGTCGAGCACCCCGAAGTACACCGGCCAGTACTTCTCGCCGACCGCCTCGATCATCTCCACGCTGAGCACCGCGTCGAACTCGCCGATCTGGTCGCGGTAGTCGCGCAGCGCGATCTTCACCCGGTCGCCGACGCCGGCCGCGTGCACCCGGGCCTGCGCCTGCAGCGCCTGCCGCGAGGCGATCGTGATCGCGGTGACCCAGGCGCCGCGCTGTGCCGCGCGGATCGCCAGGCTGCCCCAGCCGCAGCCGATCTCCAGCACCCGCGACCCGGGGCGAACCCCGGCCGCGTCCAGGACAGCGTCCAGCTTGCGCAGCTGGGCGGGCTGCAGATCGTCGTACGACGGAGCCTCGCCGGCCTCGACCGGGTCCTCGAACAGGGCGCACGAGTACGTCATCGACGGGTCGAGGAACTCCTCGAACATCGCGTTGTTCAGGTCGTAGTGCCGGCTCACGTTGCGGGCCGCGTTGGTGCGGTCGTTGTTCTGGTCGGGGGGCAGCCCGCGGGTGGCGAGCGCGCGCAGCGACTGCGCCCAGCCGGGCAGCAGGCCGGTGTCGCTCTCGGGGCTGAACCGCTCCGCGAACGGCAGCAGCAGGTCGGCCAGGTCGGTGCCGGGCGCCGGGTCCCAGTCACCGGCCAGGAAGGACTCGCCGAAACCGGTGCCGGCGTCGCGGCCGAGCCGGTCCAGGAACGGGCCGGGGCGGTGCACCTCCATCACCGGGCCGCCGTTGCCGTAGTGGTTGCCGTCCAGCACGATCGTGGCCGGCAGGTCGCGGGCGATGTACCGGATCGCGGCCATCGCACCGGCGCGTCGTACCGGATGCGGCCGGGGCGCGCGAAGCGACGGCCACACCTCGAGCGCAGGCGCGTGCGCGATCTGTTCCACCCCCGCCACCGGTCAGCGGCCCTTCATGGCCTGGCGGGCACCCTTCAACGACGTCGGGACCGGGCCCTTCGGCATCGGGACCTGCGGCCGGACCGCGTCCAGCGCCTTCAGCCGGGCCAGCAGGTCGGTGATCTCCGACGGCTGCAGCACGGGCGGCAGCTTGCTCACGTGCCGCGCCAGCTTGCGCAGGCCGATCTCACCCTCGCCGTCACCGGCCACGATCTCGGTCACCGGCGCGCCGCCGGCCACCCGGACGTGCTTCTTGCGCTCGGCCGCGAGCAGGTTCTTCACCCGGCTCGGCTGGCCCTCACCGACCAGCACGATGCCCGGCCGGCCGACCACGCGGTGCACGATGTCGGCGTTCTTGGTGACCGCCACCGCGGGCGTGACGTACCAGCCGCGGCGCAGGGTCTGCAGCGCGGACGCGGCGGCGCCGGTCTGCCCCTCGATCTGGCTGTACGCCGCCTTCTCGACGCGGCGGCCGAACACGAACGTGGTGGCCAGGAACGCGATCGGCAGCCCGATCGTCGCCCACATCCACCACGGACCGACGAAGACCGCCAGCAGGGCGAACACAGCGGCCACGCCGAGGAAGACGCCCGCGATCACCAGCCCGACCTTCGGGTCCTGCTTGCGGGTCATCGTGTAAGCGGCCCGGATCTGCTTGATCCGGCCCTGCTTGTCGGGGCTGCCCTCGTCCTTCTTCGCCACTGCTTCGTGCCTCTGTTTTCGGGTGGTCCGGTTTGCTGTCAGGTGTGTTCTACAGGACTCAGGCGGTCTTCGTCGCCTGGCGGCGCTCCATCGCCTGGCGGTAGAGGCGGCCGGCACGGTACGACGAGCGCACCAGCGGGCCGGACATCACCCCGGCGAAGCCGATCTCGTCCGCCTCGTCCTCGAGCTCGACGAACTCCTCGGGCTTCACCCAGCGCTCCACCGGGTGGTGCCGCAGCGACGGGCGGAGGTACTGGGTGATGGTGACGATCTCGCAGCCCGCGTCGTACAGGTCGCGCAGCGTCTCGCTGACCTCCTCGCGGGTCTCGCCCATGCCGAGGATCAGGTTCGACTTGGTGACCAGGTGGTCCGCGCGGGCCTGCCGGATGACCTCCAGCGAGCGCTCGTAGCGGAAGCCCGGCCGGATCCGGCGGAAGATCCGCGGCACCGTCTCGATGTTGTGCGCGAACACCTCCGGGCGGCTGGAGAAGACCTCGGCCAGCTGGTCGGGCTCGGCGTTGAAGTCCGGTGCCAGCATCTCGACGCCGGTGCCCGGGTTCATCGCGTGGATCTGCCGGATCGTCTCGGCGTACAGCCAGGCGCCGCCGTCGTCCAGGTCGTCGCGCGCCACGCCCGTGACCGTCGCGTACCGCAGGCCCATGGTGTGCACGGACTCGGCGACCCGGCGCGGCTCGTCACGGTCCAGCGGCTCGGGCTTGCCGGTGTCGATCTGGCAGAAGTCGCAGCGCCGGGTGCACTGGTCGCCGCCGATCAGGAAGGTCGCCTCGCGGTCCTCCCAGCACTCGAAGATGTTCGGGCAGCCGGCCTCCTGGCACACCGTGTGCAGCTGCTCGGACTTCACCAGCTGCTGGAGCTTGGTGTACTCGGGTCCCATCTTCGCGCGGGTCTTGATCCAGTCGGGTTTGCGCTCGATCGGGGTCTCCGCGTTGCGCACCTCGAGTCTGAGGAGCTTGCGTCCTTCGGGGGCGATGGTCACGGCCTCTAGCGTACGCGAGGGTCAGAGCACCTCACTGCGCCGCCGTCGGACGGCAGCGGCGCTCGGGCGGTCACTCCACGCAGAACTCGTTGCCCTCCGGGTCGCGCATCACCGTCAGGTCGTCGCCGGCCCGGACGACGGTCGCGCCGAGCGCGGTCAGCCGGGCCACCTCGTCGGCGATCGAACCTTGCGCGCGCAGGTCGAAGTGCTGCCGGTTCTTCGCGGTCTTCGGTTCCGGGACCTGCTGGAACCACAGGTTCGGCCCGCCC
>DASXRB010000337.1:0-4035 GCA_036506875.1 Kribbellaceae bacterium
GCGTCGCGTGCGCCGGCATGCCGTTGTGGTCTGCCACCGGCGCGACCAGGTCGCCGGCCTTGGCGCCGCCGAGGGCACCGTACGCGTCGACGAAGCCGTAGCCGTGGTACGGGTCGATCCCGCGTGGCCCGGCGTCACGGGCGCCGGCCTTGAGCCGGTCGATCACCTGTGCCGGAGTGAGCGACGGGAACCGCGTCCGGACCAGCGCCGCGATCCCGGCCACCAGCGGCGACGAGAACGACGTACCGCTCATCTGGGCGTAGTAGTCGTGAACGGTCGGGTCGCTCGGGTCGAAGTATGTCGACAGGATGTTGAAGCCCGGCGCGGACACGTCGACCCAGTCACCCGAGGTGCTGAAGTCGGTCAGCGCGCCGGCGTTGTCGGTCGCGGCGACGGCGAGGACCTCCGGGAACGCGGCCGGGTAGTGCGGCTGGTTGTCGCCCGTGTTGCCTGCCGCGGCGACGCACAGCACGCCCTTGTTGGTCGCGTAGACGATCGCGTCGTGCAGCACCGTGCCGTCGGGCTGCGGGCCGCCGAGCGACATGTTGATGACCTTCGCGCCGTGGTCTGCCGCCCAGTGGATGCCCGCTGCGACCTGCGAGTCGTATGCGTAGCCGTTGCTCTGGAACACCTTGACCGGCATGATCCGGCCGGCCCACGCCGCACCGGCGACGCCAGTGCCGTTGTTCGCACGCGCCGCCGCGATACCGGCGGTCATCGTGCCGTGCCCTTCGATGTCGCTCATCGCGCGGCCGGGAACCACCGCGTCGTACCCGGCGACGAGCTGGCTGGCGAGGTCCTCGTGGTGGGTGTCGACGCCGGTGTCGAGGACAGCGATGATCTGCGAGGTCGAGTTCTGGACGACGTTCCAGGCATAGGGCAGCCGGACCGCGTCCAGATTGCGCTGGTAGCCCTGCGTGTAGCCGGGGTCGTTCGGTGTGGCGTCGAGCGAGCGCGCGTAGTCCAGGCTCGCGGTCTGGACCGCTGCGTCACGGCGAAGCGACCGCAGCAGGTCCGCGGCAGCACCGGCCGTCCGGACCTTCACATAGCCGCCCGCGACCGGCCCCGCGTCGGACGCGTTCCGGCTGCGGATCGCGGCCGTGCGCTCGGCGGCCGACGTGCCCGGACGGAACTTCACCAGCACCGTGTGCGGCTCGTACGACGGGCCGCTGGGACGCGACCGCTCCGGCTGAGGGAACTTCTTGATCGACAGACCGGGCTGATCCTCGTCAGCGCGAACCGGGCTCCCGGCGACCGCGGCCGACGCCGGAACCAGCGCCGAACCGACGAGAGAAAGCAAGACGGCAAGACGTGACAACATCGGGAAGAGCCCCACCCCTCGTGAAAGACAGCTGCGCCCGGTGCCCTACCGAACGAGTGGCGAGAGTATGGCAGACGTTGGCGACAATCCAGGGTTCGCGGTGAACGGAGTGCGACCGCCCCACGAGCCGTCAGCGGACTCCGCGGGGGCGGAACTGGATGCTGATGCGGGGGCCGGTGAAGCTGGTGGCCTTCGGGACGGCGTGCTCCCAGGTGCGCTGGCAGGAGCCGCCCATCACCAGCAGGTCGCCGTGGCCGACGACGTGCCGCACGGTCGCGCCGCCGCCGCGCGGACGCAGCAGCAGCGGACGCGGGGCACCCACCGAGATGATCGCGACCATCGTGTCCTCGGTGCTGCCGCGGCCGATCGTGTCGCCGTGCCACGCCACGCTGTCCCGCCCATCGCGGTAGTAGCACAGCCCGGCGGTCCGGAACGGCTCACCGAGCTCGTCGCCGTAGTACGCCGTCAGCGCGTCCCGTGCCTCGACCAGCACCGGGTCCGGCAGCTCGTCGTACTCGTCGTAGAAGCACACGAGACGCGGCACGTCGACCACCCGGTCGTACATCCGCCGCCGCTCCGCGCGCCACGGCACCCGCTCCGCCAGCCGCGCGAACAGCGTGTCCGCGCCCGTCAGCCACCCGGGCCGGACGTCCACCCAGGCGCCGGCGGTCAGCGTCGTACGACGGGTCGCGGCCAGTGAGCGCAGCCCGACCTCCTCGGCCGCGTCGAACAGCGAGCCCTGCAGCATGTGGCCATAATACACCGCAGTCGAACAGATGTTCGTGGATTTCGTCGCCGTCCGCACAGCCGCCGGAGCCCTCCGTGAAAGGTTCATGCCCTGCTGGCTTGAGTTATGGGCATCGTGGCAACATCCCGATTCGAAAGGGTTTTCACAGGGGGAGGAACCACCGCATGATCCGTGTCAAGCGCTCCAGCCATCGCGAGTCCGAGGACGACGCCGCGAGCAGGACTCCCGCGCCCGCCGGCCCGGACGAGGCGACCGAGAACCTGGTCGCCGTGCCGGTGGGCAACGGCGTGCCCACGCCGGGCCGGCTGGGGCAGCTGGCGGCGGCGGCCGAGGTGCTGGCGGGCGGGATCGATGCGGCGAACCAGGCACTGCTCGGTGGTTCCGAGCTCGACTCCGGCCGGTACTGGCTGCCGCTGCAGTCCGCGGCGGAAGGCGTACGACGCGCCGCCGAAGAGCTGGAGAAGGTCGCGGGTGAGCTGGTCCGCTCGATGGCCACCGCGCACGAGCCGTGCGAGGTCGGCTGGGGCGTCTGCCCGGACCACGGCATCACCCTCACCAGCACCGGCGGCCAGTCGGTCTGCCGGGTGCTGGGCTGTCACCGCACGCCGCAGGCGCCGAGCGTGCGCTGCACCGAGCCGGTCGCGTACCGGGTGGTCGACGCCGAGGGCGAGGCGTTCCTCGCCTGCACCGGCCACGCCGTCGCCTGCCGCCGCGAGCTCGTCGGCGCCGTCATCACCCTGACCGCCGACAGCCTCGAGCACCTCTGACACCAGACGACGATGCGAGCTGCCCGAGATCTCGGGCAGCTCGCATCGCTGCACCCATGAGGGCCGGGCGTGGGCCTCAGTCGTCGGACGGGTCCGGGGCGGGGACGTGGACGGACAGGTCGGGGTCGTCGGCGGCGAAGGTGCGGACCGGGCCGGGCGGGGTGTCCGCGGTCTCGAAGCGGACGGTCACGCGGCCGCGGCCGGAACCCCAGACCCAGCCGCGGCCGTGCTCGGTGTGCTCGACGTCCTGGCCGGGGTAGTACCCGGTCCGGCCGGTCGCCAGCGGCTGCTCCACCTCCACCGCGTCGAGGACGGCGTCGTCGACGGTCTCCAGCTCGGCGAACAGGTCGTCCTGGATCCAGTCCGCGAGCGACGAGACGCCGACGCCGAGCAGCCGGATCCCGCCGGACACGTCGCTGTCGTCGAGCAGCCGGCGCGCGACCCGGCCGATGATCCGCGGGTCGTCGGTCGGCCCGGCCACAGTCAGGGAGCGGGTGTGCGTGGTGAAGTCGTGCATCCGGGTCTTCACGGTGATCGTGCGGCCCGACAGCTGGGCCTTGCGCAGCCGCTCGGACACCCGCGCCGACATCCGGTCCGCGATCGCGGCCAGCAGGGTCCGGTCCACGATGTCGGTGTCGAAGGTGTCCTCGACGCTGATCGACTTGGTCTCCCGGTCGCTGACCACGGCGCGGTCGTCGGCGGCCACCGCGAGCCGGTGCAGCGCGGTGCCGTGCGCGGTGCCGAGCTGGCGGACGAGCTCGTCCAGGCTGAGCTGCTGCAGGTCGCCGACGGTCCGTACGCCGGCCATGCTGAGCCGCTGTGCCGTGGCCGGGCCGACACCGGGGATCACCGTCACCTGCATCGGCGCCAGGAAGTCCGCCTCGGTGCCGGGCGGCACCACGACGATGCCGTCGGGCTTGTCGAGGTCGCTGGCGATCTTCGCGATCAGCTTGGACGTACCGGCTCCCACCGACGCGGTCAACCCGCCGCTCGCGGCGCGGATCGACTCCTTCAGCTCCGCGCCGATCGCGGTCACTTCGTCGACGCCGAGCCCGGACAGGCCGGCGGCGTGCAGGTCGATGAACGCCTCGTCCAGCGACAGCGGCTCCACCAGCGGCGACAGGGCCCGCATCCGCGCCATCACCGCCGCGCTCGTCGCCCGGTACGCATGGAACCGGCCGCCGAGGAACGCCGCGTGC
>DASXRB010000338.1:0-11295 GCA_036506875.1 Kribbellaceae bacterium
GCCGCGCGCCGCGCCGCGCCGCGTCGTCGTACGCGCCCTCGTGCACAGCCAGCGCGTGACCGCCGGATCCGACGCCGGGAGGGCGACGGTGTCCGCGCGTTCATCGTGGACGGGTCGCCGCCCCCGGTCGACCGATTTAGCTCAGAACCGCAGGCGGACGAGCTGCGGGTCGTGGTCGCTGACCTGGGTGGCGAACTCCGAGTTCACGTGCACGATCTCGTACGCGCGGTCGGCGAGCGCGGCCGAGGTGAGGATGTGGTCCAGCACCTGGCTGTTGCCCTCGTACACGTACGTGTACCGCTCGGCCAGCGTCAGCGTGCGCGGCAGGTCGGTGAGCGCCGTCGTACCCGATCCGACCAGCAGGTCCGCGGTCTGGGAGAAGTCGAAGTCGTTCAGGTCTCCCATCACGACGACCTTCGCGTTCGGGTCGATCGCGAGGATCTGGTCGACGAACCCGCGCACCGCGGTGGCCTGGTTGTGGCGCTGGGTCTCGCTCGACCGGGTCGGCGGCTGCAGGTGCCCGAACAGCGGGTCGTCGCCGCCCTTGGAGTTGAAGTGGTTGCCGACGGCAAAGACCGTCTGGCCGTTCCAGCGGAACTCCGCGACCAGCGGCTTGCGGCTCGACGACCAGGAACTGTTCGTGGGGTCGATCCGGCCCGGAGAGTAGCTCAGCTGCGGCACCCCGCCGGCGTTGTTCACCGTGGTCGCCGCCGTCGCGGTGCCGCCCGGGCGGTCGACGAACGACAGGCCCCGGTCGGTGCGGTACATGAGCACCACGCGGATGTTGCCGCCCGGCTCGCCGCCGTCGGCGTCGTCGGCCGGGTTGATCTGGCGGTAGGAGTACGACGGGCCGCCGGCGGCGCTGATCGCGGAGATCAGCTTGCCCATCGTCTGGTCCGCGGCCACCACGGTCGAGTTGGTCGCGCCGTCGTTGTCCTGGACCTCCTCCAGGGTCACCAGGTCCGGGCTCTTCAGGTTGGTCACCACGGCCGCGGCGAGCTGGTCGAACTTGGTCTGCGGGTCCGTCGGGTCCAGGTTCTCCACGTTGAACGTCGCGATGCTGAGCTGGTCGGCCGCCGGCGTCGCCGTGGTCTCCTTGGCGATCCCGCCGGAGGTCACCGACGGCGTGGTCGACGAGAGCAGCTTGAAGTTGCCGAACGAGTAGTCGACGACACCGGTGACGGTGCCCGACAGGGTGTCGCCGGTGTTCACGGCCGGCGTCGCCGCCAGCACGTCGTCCAGCGTGATCCGCTCCGGGTTGAAGTCGGACGGCTGGACGACGATCCCGCCGCGGGTGGTCATGGTGCCGGAGCCGGCCGGGACCACCGGGATCTCGCCGTACGACGTCCTGGGACCGACGACCTTCGGCGACGACAGTGAGATCCGCATGCCCTCCAGGGACTCCCAGAAGTCGATGCCGTCGGTGGTGGCGTTGAAGAAGCCGGACGTCTCCACGTCACCGGTGGCGTCGTTGTCGATGACCGAGGCCGGGGGCACCCGGCCGCCGGAACCGATCAGCTGCGCGGCCGGCAGCGCGCTGTTGTGGCTCACCACGGTGATGACCGGGCCGGTCAGCTCGGTGGTGGTGAGGTTCTTCGTGCCGCCGCTGCCGCCCGGCCGGAACTCCGAGACGGTGCCCTTGACGGTGATGGAGTCGCCGACCGCGACCGTCGGTGCGGTGCTGGTGTAGACGAAGATGCCCTCGCTCGTCGACGGCGCGGCGTCCGGCGTGGGGTCCTGCAGCCAGAAGCCGTTGGTGGTCTTCGCGGTGACGACGCCGGGGACGCCGGTGACCGTGGTGCCGTTCTTCGGCGACAGGTGCGCGGCGCCCTGGATGTCGTGGATCCGGGTGCCGCCGGAGCCGCCGCCACCGGCGGTGTTCTGCGGGTTCGGCGCGCCGGTGGTGAAGTCGCTGGCGTTGTTGTCGCTGTCCGCGGCCGTGGTGCGCTGCACCGACGCGGTGTTGGAGCCGGCCGGCGCCGGCGCGGTCTCGTAGTCGGCGGCGCTGCCGTAGCCGACGAAATCCTTCACCCCGGCGGCCTGGTCGCAGTTCGCGCCGCAGGTCAGCGCGCTCGTGCTGGTGACGAGGGCGACCTTGCCGGAGGTGGCGGACAGGTTCGTGCTGCCGGTCGCGTCCGGCGCCGGGAGGGCCGCGCCGCTGGTGCCGCCGCCGTTGCCGAGCTTGATCAGGTACCGGCCGCCGGCCGGGACGGAGCCGGTCAGCGCGGTCGCGGTCCACGTCGTACCGCTGGCCGACGCGTACTGGACCGACCAGCCGGACACCGAGACGGCCGCGCCGGAGCGGTTGTTCAGCTCGACGAAGTCGTTCAGGTACTGCGCGCCGCTGTTGCCGCCACCGCCGTACACCTCGGACAGGACGACGTCGGCCGAGGCCGCGTCGGCGGTGCCGGCGCTCGTGGCGACCAGGGCGGGGGCGGCGGCGATGGTGAGCGCGACCGCGAGGCTCCCGGCGGCACGCCGGGTCAGCGGCCTCCGCGCGGGTTCGGGCAGGAATCTGGGCATGGCACACCTTCCGGGGCGGAGTCAGTGACCGCTGACGGCGCAGCGATCGCTCGTGCAAGCCCTTGTTACCAGCCCGTAGGGGTTCCGCCCAGCGACCACGGCGTGCCGCTGCGTGACGAGCGGGTGAAATCCCGGTGCGCCCGCCTGTGGTCGAGGCAGGTGCCAAACCTGGGGTTGGGGGCGCCGGCGGTCGGTGTTCAGCAGGCCTTGACCCAGCTGCACTCCAGTTCCGTGCGGGAGTCCGAGGCGAGCGCGGGCGCCGGGCGGATCGCGGCGACCGTCGACGACTCCGAGTACGACGCGAGCGTGACGCCGACGGCGTCCTCGACCGATCTCGGGCTGACCAGGTAGTTGTTCGAGATCATCGAGAACACCAGCTTCCGGCCGTCGGCGTCGGTGACGTACCCGGACAGCGCGGTGACCCCGGTCAGCGACCCGGTCTTGCCGTGCAGGTTGTTCGCGGCCGGTGTGTTGCGCATCCGGCTGCGCAGCGTGCCACCAACGAACCGGTCCGGGTTGCCGGCGATCGGCAGGGCGTCGTACCACTGCTGGAACCAGGGCTCGGAGCGCGCCGCCACCAGCAGGTCGGCGATCGAGTCCGGCGTCAGGTTGTCCTTGCGGGACAGCCCGGAGCCGTCGGAGATCCGCAGCGTGCCGGTG
Source organism: Kribbellaceae bacterium (assembly GCA_036506875.1). GTDB lineage: Bacteria > Actinomycetota > Actinomycetes > Propionibacteriales > Kribbellaceae > DASRHY01. The sequence continues at coordinate 3,184 of DASXRB010000338.1, forward strand.
GCGACGCCGCGGCTGCTCGCGTACGCCGTGACCGCGCCGAGCCCGGCCGGCCAGCTCCCGTCACCGGCCCGGACGGCGCCCATCGTCTTGACCAGCGTCTCGGCGTGCATGTTGTTCGACAGCTTCAGGAACGGGACCAGCAGCTCGCCCAGCGTCATCGACGTGTCATGGGCCAGGAGGCGGGCGCCGCTGGGCGTCGTACCGGAGCGCAGGCCGCCGCGGACCTCCACGCCGGCCGCGACGAGCGCGCGGCGGAACACGTCGGCGGCGTACGACGTCGGGTCCCACACCGTGACCCACTCGAGCCCGGTGCCGGAGCCGAGCGGTACCGAGCCGCTGACATGGACGACGTTCGTGCCGTGCTCGCGCTCGATGCTGAGCGTGTTCGCGGAGCCGGCCGGGCCGGTGGTCACCGAGCCGACCAGCTGGACGGCGCTCGTCTGCGGGACCAGGGTCAGCTGGGCGGGCGAGCCGGCGGTGGCGCCGGGCGCGCTCTGCACGATCACGGTGCCGCTGTCGTAGTCGGTGTTCGGCGCGACCGTGAGCGCCGAGATCTGCGCCGAGTAGTAGAACGGCTCGTCGTCCCACGACCAGGTGTCGCCCAGGCGCACGGAGTCGAAGTACGTGTCGTCGGCGACGATGTTCCCGTCCACCCGCCGGATGCCGGCGGCCGCGACCTGCCGGGCCAGCGCGGCGTAGTCGGACGCGAGCGTGGTCGGGTCGCCGTACCCCTTCAGGTAGAGGTCGCCGCGCAGCTTCCCGTCCAGCACCTGCGCGCCCGACAGCGCGTCGGTGTGGAACCGGAAGTGCGGCCCGAGCGCGTCCATCGCGGCCGTGGACGAGAACAGCTTGAGGTTCGACGCGGGCAGCAGCCGGGAGCCGCCGTCGCGGTCGTACAGCTCCTCTCCGGTGACGGCGTCGCGGACCACCAGCCCGACCTGCGACCCGGTGAACCGCGGGTCGGCGAGCAGGGTGTCCAGCTCCTGCTGCAGGGCGGTCTGCTCGGCCTGTACGACGACCGCCTGGCCGGCCGCGTCATGCGCGACGAGGCCCGCGGTGGTGAGACCGGTGGTGGTGACGGCGGTCGCGAGGGCGGCGGCCACACTGTTCCGGAAGATGTTCACGGCGACTCCTTTGGTGCGGGTCAGGAATCAACTGATCCTCGGAGTCTCCACCCACGGCGGCCTGTCGGTCCATGGCTGCCCCCACCCAGGTTGCGACCGATCATCGCGGTGGAGTGGGGGGGCCGTACGCTCGACAGCGTCAGGTCGGCCCGGAGCTGACGTGGTACGAGGGCTGGAGGCACGTGGCGGTCGAGTCGCACAGGCAGGCCGGGGAGCGCGCGCCGCGCGCGCGGCCCCGGGTGTGGCGCGGCCTGAGCCGGCGGGCCGACGGGCTGCGGTCGACGGTCACCGGCGGGCTGGCGTCGCTGGTCGCGCTGGCGATCACGATCTGGGCGCTGCCGCAGATCAGCAGCGACGGGCCGCTGCCACTGGTGCGGCTGGCGGTGCTGCTGTCGCTGTTCGGCACGCTGGTGCGCTGGCTGCTGGCCGGGATCGGTCTGCTGATCGGCTCCGGCGGCGTGCTCGTGGGCGGGCTGCTCGCCCAGGCGGGCGTGGTGTACCTGGCGATCACGGTGGACCCGGGCGTGCAGCTGCACGGCAGCCTGGAAGCACCGTTCGTGGTCGCCACGGTGCTGGCGTCGGTGAGCGCGCTGGTCGGCTGGCTGGCGTACGCGGGCAGCGACGACGCCTACCTGGTCGAGGTGCTGCGCTCGGTGCGGCGTCAGGCCCGCCGGGTCCCGGCCGCCGACGGCACCGGCCTGCTGGTCGTGCAGCTGGACGGGCTGTCCGCGCCGCTGCTGCGCTGGATGGTGATGTCGGGCAACCTGCCGCAGCTCGGCGGCTGGATCCGCGACGGCAGCCACGCGCTGACCGCCTGGGACACCGGGCTGCCGTCGACCACCCCGGGCAGCCAGGCCGGCATCCTGCACGGCGCGGCGGCGTACATCCCGGCGTTCCGCTGGTACGAGAAGGACTCCGGCCGGATCATCGTCACGAACCGGGCCCGCGACGCCGCCGAGCTGGAGGCGCGGTTCGCCACCGGGCGCGGGCTGCTCGCCGACGGCGGGGCCAGCATCAGCAACGTGTTCTCCGGTGACGCGCCGACCTCGGTGCTCACCTTCAGCCGGGCGGGGTTGCCGCACCGCCGCACCCGCGGCTGGACGCGGTTCTTCGGCAGCCCGCAGGTCGTGGCGCGCGGCCTGGTGCTGGTGCTCGCGGAGATGGTCAAGGAGCTGCACCAGGGCCGCCGGCAGCGCCGGCGGCGGATCACACCGCGAGTGAAGCGCGGTGGGGTGTACGTCGTGCTCCGCGCCGTCACCAACGTGCTGCTGCGCGACCTGAACGTGGCGCTGATCGCCGAGCAGCTGGCGAAGGCCACGCCGGTCGTCTACGTGGACTTCATCGACTACGACGAGGTGGCGCACCACGCCGGGCCGACCCGGCCGGAGGCGCTGCAGACGCTCGAGGGCCTGGACCGGGTGCTCGGCGCGCTGAGCGCGATCGTCGACGCGCTGCCGCACGACTACGAGATCGTGGTGCTGTCCGACCACGGGCAGAGCCAGGGAGCGACGTTCCAGCAGCGCTACGGCCAGACCCTCACCGAGGTCGTGGACACGCTGGTGGACGCCGGGATCGAGCCGGTCGCGGCGACCAGCAGCGCCGAGGACTGGGGTCCGGTGAACGTGTTCCTGACCGAGATCAGCCTGCGCCGCAGCGTGACCGGCTCGGTCACCCGCCGGGCGCTGAGGAGCGGACCGGGTGGCGTCGAGCTGGGGCCCGCCGAGTGCGAGCCACCGGCGCGGTCGGCCGCCTCGGAGGTGGTTGTGACCTCGTCGGGCAACCTGGCGATGATCTACCTCGCCGACGTGCCCGGCCGGGTCGTGCTGGAGGAGCTGGACGCGCTGCAGCCCCGGCTGGTGCACGGGCTGGCGACCCACCCCGGGATCGGGTTCGTGGTGGTCGACTCCGCCGCGCAGGGGCCGGTCGCGATCGGCGCGGGCGGTGTGCACGTGCTGGGCACCGGCCGGGTCGAGGGCACCGACCCGCTGGCCGGGTACGGCGTGCTGGCCGCCGAGGCGTTGCTGCGGCACTCGGCCATCCCGCAGGTCGGCGATGTCGTGGTGGTCAGCCGGGTGGACGAGCAGACCCAGGAGGTGGCCGCTTTCGAGGAGCTGGTCGGCTGCCACGGCGGGCTCGGCGGCTGGCAGACCGAGGCGGTGCTGGTGCACCCGGCGCGGTGGCGGGTGGAAGGCCCGCTGTTCGGCGCCGACGCCGTGCACGAGGTGCTGGTGGGCTGGCTGGAAGACCTCGGCCGCCGGCGGTCCGTCGTACCGGACCGCGAAGAAGTCGAGGAGCGGGCGGGCTGATGCGGGTCACGTGGTGGGGGCACAGCACGATCACCGTCGAGGCGGCCGGCAGCCGGCTGCTCACCGACCCGGTGCTGGTGAACCGGATCGGGCACCTGCGCCGCCGCCGCGGGTCGCAGCCACCGCCCGAGGCGCGCGAGGCGGATGCGGTACTGGTCTCGCACCTGCACGCCGACCACCTGCACCTGACGTCGCTGCCGCTGGTGGCGCCGGGGGCGCGGATCGTGGTGCCGCGCGGGGCCGCGGCGCTGGTCGCGCGCGAGTGCGGCGCCGCGGTCGCGGACCGGTGCGTCGAGGTCGAGCCCGGCACGAAGGTGCGGGTCGGCGAGCTGATCGTCACCGCCGTCCCGGCCCGGCACGACGACCGGCGCGGGCCGTGGTCGTCGGTCGTCGCCACCCCGGTCGGGTACCGCGTCGAGGGAACGGGCCTCAGCGCGTGGTTCGCCGGCGACACCGACCTGTACGACGAGATGGCGCGCGAGATCGGCCAGGTCGACCTGGCCCTGGTGCCGGTCGGCGGCTGGGGCCCGACGCTCGGCCCGGGTCACCTGGACCCCGCGCGGGCGGCGGAGGCGGTGCGGCGGCTGGGTGCGCGGCACGCGGTGCCGGTGCACTACGGGACGTTCTGGCCGATCGGGCTGGACTGGGTGCGGCCGGAGCTGTTCCTGCCGCCGGGTGAGGTGTTCCGGCGGTTGATGGCCGCCGAGCCGGTGCGGGTGGACGTGCTGGCGCCGGGGGAGTCGGCCGAGGTGGTGCCCGATGACCGGTGACCCGCGGTTCGACTGGTGGTACCTGCTGGCGCTGGCCGGCGCGGTGCTGCTCGGCGCCGTGCTGCCGGTGGTGCCGACCGGGGCGGCGGTGTCGGCCGGCGCGGTGCTGGCCGGGCACGACAAGCCGATCGGGCTGGCCGGGGTGCTGCTCGCGGGCGCGGGCGGGGCGTATCTGGGTGACCTGATCGTCTATGCCGCCTGCCGGGCCGGTGGCGAGCGGCTGGCGCGCCGGATCGGGTGGCTGCGCGACAACACGTCGATGGACGCGCTGCGGGCGCGGCTGGACGAGCACGAGACGTCGGTGCTGCTGACCTCGCGGCTGATCCCGGGTGGGCGGGTGCCGGTGCTGTTGACCGCGGGCGTGGCCGGCTATCCGTGGCGGCGGTTCGCGGTCGTGGACCTGACCGCGTCGTTGCTGTGGGCAACGGTGTACGCGGCGATCGGGCTGGTCGGTTTCGCCCTGTTCCCGGAGCCGTGGGAGGGCGTCCTGGCGGCGATCGCACTGGTGCTCGCGATCAGCGCGGTGAGCAGCGCCGTCCGGTCGCGGCGGCGGGCCGCGGCCGAACCCGGGTCAGATCCCGAAGGAAGCCTGTCGTAGCTTGCCGACGGCCGTCTCGTCGCCCGTCAGCTCTACCTCGGCGACCTGGCCGCGGCCGTAGCCGAACAGCACGAGTTCCGACGGCTCGCCGGTGACGGTGACGACCTCGTCCCCGCCCTTGACCTTCGCGGTGCGGCCGTCGGGGTGGCGCAGCACGACGCCGGTCGGGGCGTTCCGCATCAGGCCGCGGGCGACGAGTGTGAATCGATTCCACAGCTCGTCGGAGTCCCTGGCTGTGAGCTCGCGCGGCGTGGGGTCCTCGGTGCGTCGGACGTCCTCGTGGTGCACGAAGTACTCGAGTGCGTTGATCCGGTCGCCGAGCAGCGGCAGCGAGAACACCGAGAGGGTCGGCGGACCGTTGCGGACCTTCGCCACCAGCTCGGTGTAGCTGTGCTTGCGCTTGGCGCCGGCCATCCGGTGCTCGGTGGCCTGCTCGAACGCGCTGATCACCAGGCCCGGGCCGGCCAGCGGGTCTGTCTCGCGGACCCACAGGTGCGCGGCCAGGTCGTACGTCGTCCAGCCCGTGCACAGCGTCGGGTGGTCCGGGCCGAGCTCGACCATCAGGTCGCACAACGCGACCCGCTCCCGGCGCGCGAAGCTCGTCATGCTGCCGAGCCTAGAACCCCGGGGCACTCCGCGCCGCCGGCGCAGCCGAACTCGCGAGCGGCCCCGAGGCGGGTTCCGCGAGGTGGGGTGTCCTGCTCGCAGCCCCGGGGTGTGCCGCTCGGGGAAATCCGGGGGCAGCAGGCCCCGGGGTGCCTTGCAGGAGACCCCAGCCCGGACCGCGGGTGTCGGAGGCTCGACATCTCGGATGACGGTTCGGGCGCACAGGGCGGATGCTGTCGGAGGGTGGTGGCAGAATGGCGGACGTTGTCAGTCGCAACTGGCTGGCGTGCGCCTGACAACCTGACAGCCCGTCTCCGGGTGACTCCGAGTGCCGAGGGGGAGCGAACTCCGTGCCGCTACCGACCGTCCCCGACAAGGGGAGCGTGACCCGGCGCGGGTTCGCGGTCCTGCGCGTCGCCATCGCCGAGGAGCCGCGGGTCTTCGCGATCTCGGTGCTGTGCAGCGTGCTGTACGGCGCGATGACGGTGGCCGACGGCTGGGCGCTCGGCTGGGCGACGGACCACCTGATCCGGCCCGCGTTCGAGAGCGGCGACACCACCGCCGGGGCGCTGCTCACGATCGTCGGGCTGTTCGTCGGGATCGCGGTGCTGCGCGCGATCGGCGTGGTCGGGCGCCGGGTCGGCGCCGGCGTGATGCAGTACCGGCTGCAGGCGACGTACCGCCGCCGCGTCACCCGGCAGTACCTCAAGCTCCCGCTGGAGTGGCACCACCGCAACCCGACCGGCCAGCTGTTGTCGAACGCGAACGCCGACGTCGAGTCGACCTGGTTCCCGATCGCGCCCCTGCCGATGGCGGTCGGGGTGCTGGCGATGCTGGCGTTCGCGACCGCCGCGATGTTCGCGGCCGACTGGCTGCTGGCGCTGGTCGGGTGTGCGGTGTTCCCGCTGGTGTTCCTGAGCAACGTGCTGTTCCAGCGGTACCTGCAGCCGCTCGCGACCCGCGCGCAGGAGCTGCGCGCCGACGTGTCCGAGGTGGCGCACGAGTCGTTCGACGGCGCGCTGGTGGTCAAGACGCTGGGCCGGGAGGCGGCCGAGACCGAGCGGTTCACGGTGCCGGCGAACAGGCTGCGGGACGCGAACATCGCGGTGTTCCGGGCCCGCGGGCTGTTCGACCCGGTGATCGAGGGCCTGCCGCGGCTCGGGGTGCTCGCGGTGCTGCTGGCCGGGGTGGCGCGGGTCCGTTCCGGGGCGGCGGACCCTGGCGACGTCGTGCAGGTGGCCTTCCTGTTCACCCTGATCGGGTTCCCGATCCGGGCGCTCGGCTGGGTGCTCGGCGAGCTGCCGCGCAGCGTGGTCGGCTGGGACCGGGTGCAGCGGGTGCTGCGCGCGACCGGCGGCATGGAGTACGGCGGGGAGCGGCTGACGTCGACCGGCGCGGCGCGGCTGGAGGTGCGCGACCTGCGGTTCGGCTACCTGCCGGAGCGTGACGTGCTGGCCGGCGTCGACTTCACCGTCGTGCCCGGCCGCACGGTGGCCGTCGTCGGCCCGACCGGCGCCGGCAAGTCCACGCTGACGACGCTGCTGGCGCGGCTGGTCGACCCCGAGGCGGGCGCGGTGCTGGTCGACGGCGTGGACCTGCGCTCGCTGGCCCGTGACGAGCTCGCCGGGTCGCTGGCCGTCGTACCGCAGTCCGCGTTCCTGTTCGACGACAGCATCCGGGGCAACATCACCCTGGGCGGCGACTACTCCGACGAGGACGTCTGGGACGCGCTGCGGGTGGCCCAGGCGGACGGGTTCGTGAAAGGGCTGCCGGACGGGCTGGACACCAGGGTCGGCGAGCGCGGTACGACGTTGTCCGGCGGGCAGCGGCAGCGGATCGCGCTCGCGCGGGCGCTGGTACGACGGCCGCGGCTGCTGGTGCTGGACGACGCGACCAGCGCGGTGGACCCGCAGGTGGAGGCGCGGATCCTGGCCGGGCTGCGCCGTGACCTGGAGTCGGTGACCGGGACGACGGTACTGGTGATCGCCTACCGCAAGGCGACGATCGCGCTGGCCGACGAGGTGCTGTTCCTGGACGAGGGCCGGATCGCCGACCAGGGCACGCACACGGAGCTGCAGCGGCGGTCCGCGGCGTACCGCGAGCTCGTCGACGCCTACGAGAAGGACGCCGCCCGGCGCGAGGAAGAGGCCGAGGCGGCCCTGGAGAGCGAGGTGTCGGCATGAGCGCGACGCACGAGACCAGCCGGGTCGACCACGGGGACACCGCCGGCTCGGTGCGGACGCTTCGGCAGGGGCTGCGGGTCTCGCCGGAGCTCAAGCAGGGCTGGTGGGTCACGCTGCTGCTCGCGCTGGCGATGACGGCCGGGCGGATCGTGATCCCGATCGCGGTGCAGAAGACCATCGACCACGGGCTGAGCGGCCCGCACGGCCCGGACCTGTCGTACGTCGCATGGATGTGCCTGGCGTGCGCTATCGGTGTCGTGGTGACCGGCGGGGCGTCGTACCTGACGACCGTGCGGCTGGCGCGCAACTCCGAGCGCGGGCTGGCCACGATGCGGATCACGGCGTTCCGGCACGTGCACGACCTGCCGGTGCTGACCCAGAACACCGAACGGCGCGGCGCGTTGGTGAGCCGGGTGACCTCCGACGTCGACACGGTGTCGCAGTTCCTGCAGTTCGGCGGGTTCATCTTCCTGGTGAGCATCGGGCAGATGCTGCTCGCGACGATCGTGATGTTCGTGTACTCGT
>DASXRB010000339.1:0-2021 GCA_036506875.1 Kribbellaceae bacterium
TGCCGAGCCCGGCATAGCGGACGCGAGCCGCGTCGCGGTCCAGCTCAGCGACGGCGAGCGCGACGCCGCGGGTGTGCCCGAGAGTACGGTGCAACGCCTCCACGACCGCAGCCGGCGGTGCGGCCGCGACCTCGGCGAACCCGCGTACCGCCTCCTGGGTCGCCGCCGCCGCGAGCCGGCCGTGCCCGAGTCCGTCGCAGACCAGGACCTGGTGCCGGCCGCCGGCCTCGCGTACGGCGAACCCGTCGCCGCAGACCGGTTCGCCGGTCAGCGGCCGGGTGAGACCCGCGGCCCAGGCCGGGCCGGGTGCCGCGGACGGCCAGACCTGCACGGCCAGCACGGTCCCTTTCCCCGGTACGGAGTACAGGTCCGACCAGCTCGCCTGGCGCAGGATGGCACCGAGGCCGATGCCCAGCGTCCCGGCCGTGGAGTGGCCGTCGCCGACCGCCTCGGCGACGTCGCTCATGCCGGGCCCGCTGTCGATCGCGACGATCTCGACACCGGCCTGAAACGGCGTACGGACCGGGCGCAGCAGCAGGACGCCCCGGTCGGCGTGCTTGGCCAGATTTCCGGCCGCCTCGGCGACCACGATCGCCAGATCGGCGCTGCGTCGCGGCGGCATGCCCAGTTCGGCGGCGAGGCGCTCGGCCGCGCGCCGTACGGTCGAGGCGGTGCTGGCGGCTTCCACCCGGAACCAGACCCCTCCGTCGAGGAGTTCCTCGGGCAGTGCTGCCACCGTGCCTCCACTCATCGGCACCACTTGGTGACGGAAACGCTCGTACCCTGCCCCAGCTCGGTGTCGATGTCGAACTCGTCGACCAGCCGGCGGGCACCGCCGAGGCCCAGTCCCAGGCCGCTGCCGGTGGTGTAACCGTCGGTCAGCGCCAGTTTCACATCCGGGATGCCCGGGCCGCGGTCCGTGAAGACGATCCGGAGGCCGTGACGGCGACCGTTCTCGACGCGGCGCACCTCGACCGTCCCGCCACCGCCGTAGACGAGTGTGTTGCGGGCGAGCTCACTGGCCGCGGTGACCAGCTTGGTCTGGTCGACCAGCGACAGCTTGACCGCCACGGCGACGGTACGGACGAGCTGACGGACGCGGACGACGTCCTGGTCCGAAGTGACCGCGATCCGCTCGGTCAGCTCGTTCACGGTACGGGCACCCCGGGTACGTCGGCCTCGTCCTCATCGCCGGTCTCCCCGTCGCCGCGCTCGCGCGCCAGCAGGTCCATGCCGAGCTCGACGTTGAGCGCCGTACGGATACCGGGTAGTGACAGCCCCAGCTCCACCAGCGTGATCGCGACCGCTGGACGCATACCGACCACGACCGTCTCCGCGTCCAGGACCCGCGAGATGGACGCGATGGTGGCCAGCGTCCGGCCCACGAACGAGTCGACGATGTCCAGCGCGCTGATGTCGATGATCACGCCGCGACTGCCGCTCGCCACGATCCGGTCCGCCAAGTCCTCCTGCAGCTGCAGCGCGACCTGATCCTCCATGTCGATCTGGATGGAGACGAGCAGGATGTCGCCGATCTTCAGAACCGGTACGCGGTCCACGTCAGCGCGCCTTGTCCCGCGCGCCGCTCACCTGTAGCACGTAGCGCAGCGCGTCGGCCAGCGTGGACTTGGTGGCGATGTCGCCGAACTCGATGCCGAGCGCCACGATCGTCTGCGCGATCTGCGGGCGGATGCCGGAGATGATGCAGTCCGCGCCCATCAGCCGGGCCGCCACCACGGTCTTGAGGATGTGCTGCGCGACCTGGGTGTCCACCGCGGGCACACCGGTGATGTCGATGATCGCGTACGGCGAGCTGGTGTCGACCAGCGTCTGCAGGAGCCGCTCCATGACAACCTGCGCCCGGGCGGAGTCGAGCGTGCCGACCAGCGGCACCGCGACGACTCCCTCCCACAGCTTCACCACCGGGGTGGACAACTCGAGCAGTTGCTCGGCCTGGTCGGAGATCAGCTCCTCGCGCGTCCGCACGTAGGTGTCGACCGTGAACAGCGCGGCGCGATCGA
>DASXRB010000340.1:0-3121 GCA_036506875.1 Kribbellaceae bacterium
TCGGCGTTCGGGGACGGGACGGTGTTCTGCGAGCCGTACCTGGAGACCGGGCGGCACGTCGAGGTGCAGGTGATGGCCGACCGGCACGGCACGGTGTGGGCGGTCGGCGAGCGCGAGTGCTCGATCCAGCGCCGGCACCAGAAGGTCGTCGAGGAGGCGCCGTCACCACTGGTCGAACGGATCCCGCGGATGCGGGAGAGGCTGTACGACGCGGCGCGGAAGGCAGCGGCCGCGATCGACTACGTCGGCGCGGGAACGGTGGAGTTCCTCGCAGACGAGTCGGGGCGGTTCTTCTTCCTGGAGATGAACACCCGCCTCCAGGTCGAGCACCCGGTCACCGAGCTGACGACCGGGCTCGACCTGGTCGCGCTGCAGCTCTCCATTGCCGAAGGCAACCGTCTTCCGGCCGATCCGCCGTCTTCGGACGGTCACGCCATCGAGGTGCGGCTCTACGCAGAGGACCCGCGGCAGTCCTGGCAGCCTCAGTCGGGGACGTTGCACCGGTTCGAGGTCGGCGCCACCTGGGGCCGCGAGGGGGGTGGGTGTGGCGGCGCACCCGTGAAGCTGCGTGTGGATTCGGGGGTGGAGAGCGGGTCGGTCGTCTCGGTGCACTACGACCCGATGCTGGCGAAGGTGATCTGCTGGGCGCCGACGCGCGGCGATGCGGCGCGGCGGTTGGCCGCCGCACTGGCGGGAGCGCGGATCCATGGGGTGACGACGAACCGCGATCTGCTGGTGCGGGTGTTGCGGCACGAGGCGTTCCTGGCCGGCGAGACCGATACGGCGTTCTTCGAGCGGCATGGGATGGACGACCTGTCGGCGCCGCTGGCAGATGCGCGGGCGGAGCGGTTGTCGGCGGTCGCGGCGGCGCTCGCGGGGTCGGCGGCCGCGCGAGACGCGGCGCCGGTGCTGAACAGACTGCCGATCGGCTGGCGGAACGTGGTGTCGCAGCCGCAGCGCGTCGAGTTCACCGGACCGAGCGGGACCCACGAGATCGGGCACCGGCTCACCCGGGACGGACTCGTTGTCGAGGGCAACGACGACGTCGTACTGGTGGAGCTCGCGCCGGCTCACGTCGTACTGGAGTCCGGCGGAGTGCGGCGGCGGTTCGAGGTGGCGTCGTACGACGGGCTGGTGTGCGTGGACTCCGCGCTCGGGCCGGTGACGCTGCACGTACGAGAGCGGTTCGAGGACCCGGCGGCGCACGTGGCGGCGGGGTCGCTGCTGGCGCCGATGCCGGGAACCGTGATCCGGATCGCCGTGCGCGAGGGCGACCGGGTCGCCAAGGGTCAGCCGTTGCTGTGGATGGAGGCGATGAAGATGGAGCACACCATCGCCGCCCCCGCCGACGGGATCGTCGCCGAGCTGCCGGTCAGCCCGGGAGAACAGGTCGAGGTCGGAGCCGTCCTCGCCGTCGTCAAGGAGGAGGACTCGTGAGCGAGCGCAGCGAGCGAACAATTCAATACAGCGCGGTCTGTGCCTCATGGCCGACCGCAGCGAAGCGAGGACGGCCATGAGCTTCGTGGACACCGAGGAACGCAAGGCGCTGCGGGCGGCGGTCGCCGAGCTGGGCAGGAAGTACGGGTACGACTACTTCCGGGACAAGGCCCGCAAGGGCGAGCACGTGGACGAGCTGTGGACCGAGGCCGGAAAGCTCGGGTACCTCGGGGTCAACCTGCCCGAGGAGTACGGCGGCGGTGGCGGCGGGATGGCCGAGCTGTCGATCGTGCTCGAGGAGCTCGGCGCGGCCGGCTGCCCCTTGCTGATGATGGTCGTCTCGCCGGCGATCTGCGGCACCGTGATCGCCCGGTTCGGCACCGACGAGCAGAAGCGGCGCTGGCTGCCCGGCCTCGCGACCGGCGAGCTGACGATGGCGTTCGCGATCACCGAGCCGGACGCCGGGTCCAACGCGCACAAGCTGACGACGACCGGCCGCCGGGCCGACGACGGCGGCTGGGTGCTGTCCGGGCGGAAGGTGTTCATCTCCGGGGTCGACGTGGCCGACGCGGTGCTGGTGGTCGGCCGTACAGAGGACGCGAGGACCGGGCGGCTCAAGCCGGCGCTGTTCGTCGTACCGACCGATGCGCCCGGGTTCGAGTGGCACCAGATCGACATGGAGCTGGTCAGCCCGGACCGCCAGTTCTCGCTGTTCCTCGACGATGTGGAGCTGCCGGCCGACGCGCTGGTCGGGAACGGTGACGCTCAGAGGGACGCGGGGCTGATGCAGCTGTTCGCCGGGCTGAACCCGGAGCGGATCATGGCGGCGGCGTTCGCGGTCGGGTCGGCGCGGCACGCCCTCGGCAAGGCCGTTGCCTACGTCAACCAGCGGCAGGTGTGGGACAAGCCGATCGGCGCGCACCAGGGCCTCGCGCACCCGCTCGCGCAGTGCAAGATCGAGCTCGAGCTGGCCCGGCTGATGATGCAGAAGGCGGCCTACCTGTACGACGCGGGGGACGACGTCGGCGCGGGTGAGGCCGCCAACATGGCCAAGTACGCCGCCGGCGAGGCGTGCGCGAAGACCGTCGACCAGGCCGTGCAGTGCCTCGGCGGCAACGGGCTCACCGGCGAGTACGCGATCGCCTCGATGGTCACGTCCTCACGGGTCGGCCGGATCGCCCCGGTCAGCCGCGAGATGATCCTGAACTACGTCGCCCAGAACATCCTGGGCCTCCCGAAGTCCTACTGAGGAGCGCGCGGATGACGCTTGCAGACAAGACCGTGATCATGTCCGGCGGGAGCCGGGGGATCGGGCTGGCGATCGCGGTGCGGGCGGCCAGGGACGGCGCGAACGTGGCGCTGCTGGCCAAGACCGACCAGCCGAACCCGAAGCTGCCGGGCACCATCCACACCGCGGCCGAGGAGATCGAGAAGGCCGGCGGGAAGGCGCTGCCGATCGTCGGCGACGTGCGGGACGACGAGTCGGTGGCCGATGCCGTCCGTCGTGCCGTCGAGGCGTTCGGCGGGATCGACATCGTAGTGAACAACGCGTCCGCGATCGACCTGACGCCGACCGCGGACATCCCGATGAAGAAGTACGACCTGATGCAGGACATCAACGCCCGCGGCACGTTCCTGCTGTCGAAGCTGTCGATCCCGGCGCTGCGCGAGTCGGCCCGGGCCG
>DASXRB010000341.1:0-7069 GCA_036506875.1 Kribbellaceae bacterium
CGGACCAGCCAGCATCTGGGCCAATGAGACCGGAGCGTGTCGCATCGTGCGTTCCCACTCGGTGACCAGCGCCCTGGTCAGCGAGGCGAGCTCACGCGTCTTGCCGGCCCGCGCGAGCGTCTCGCAGAGCAGGTCATAGACGCCCATCCAGAGCACGTAGTCACCACGTGACAGCTCCCGGGCACGTTGCAGGCTGGCCTCCGCGCTGGCGAACGCGCCACGTGCCAGTGCCCGGCGGGCCGACTCCTGGAGCAACCGGCACGCACCGACCCGGTCGCCCGCCTGCTCGCGCAGGTCCGCGGCCCTCTCACACCACTCCCCGGGCAGGCCGGGACGGTGGTCCTCGATGGCGTTCGCCGCACGATGAGACAGCTCGGCGCGCTCCGGCGGCAGCAGCTCACCGAGCACCGCCTCCCGCATCAGCGCATGGCGGAACGAGAAGGCGTCCACGTCGTGTCCGTCAGCGCCGACCAGCAGCTGTGCGGCCACCGCGGCGCGCAGTCCGCCGAGCACCGCGGCCCGGTCGAGCCCGGTGATCGGCGCGACGAGCGGCCAGTCGAAGGTGCGACCCAGGACCGCGGCCGCGCAGACCACCGCCTGGGCAGCCTGATCAAGGGATCGCAGCCTGCCGCGGACGAGGTCCCGCAACGACGGCGGGAGTGCTTCGACGATCCGGCGCGCGATCCACCACTCGGCGCTCGCGTCCGGCTCACCGCCGGCGGCGACGTAGGCGGACAACATCTCCTCCACCAGGAACGGCACACCCTCCGCCCGGCGCCGGAGTGCGTCCAGCACCGCGGGGGACGGCGCTTCGGTGCCGAGCGTGGCACGTGCCATCTGCTCGACCTGGTCGTCCGGAAGCCGTCCGAGCTCGACCGGTACGACGGCACGCCGCCCGGCCAGACGGACCAGCTTGTCCGTCGCGCCACCGGGAACGCCCGACCGCACGGTGCACAGGCACAACACTCGCTCCGATCCGATGTTGTCCGCGAGGTACTCGACCGCGGCCAGGGTGTCCGCGTCGGACCAGTGCAGATCCTCCAGGACCAGCAGCAAGCCGTGGGCCTTGCCGGCCGAGCGCACCAGCCGGTGTATGCCCTCGAGCATGACCAGGCCAGGCTCGAGGAGTCTCGCACCGTCCTGCGCCCACTCCGAGACGAACAGCGAGAGGACCGCACGGAACGGCCGCAGCTCCGGGTCGGCCGGTGGTCCCTGTTCACGAACGACGGCGTGCAGTGCCTCGCCCAGCGGCCGGAACGCCAGTTGGGTTGCGGCCTCCACCGCGCGGCCGGTGCCCACCGTCACGCCGGTCAGCCGGGCTCGCGCGGCCAGCGCCTGTGCGAGCCGGGACTTGCCGATGCCGGCCTCACCGGTGAGCACGACGACCCTGCCGTGCCCGATCCGCGCAGCTTGCAGCGCCGCATCGAGCTCGGCCAGCTCACCGTCACGTCCGACCAGGACCGGACAGAGCACCTGCCGCACGGGCTCAGTATCACGCCGCGGCGTGCGGCCGGCCGACCGGCGCCACAAGCGTCACCAGCACGTAAGGCCGCCGGCCGGGTCAGGCCGGCACCACCTGCGGCTCGGCGCCCTTCACGAGGAGCCAGAGCAGCATCGCGACCTCCGCGACGGCCGGCGGCACGAGGACGAACGGGCTCAGGGCCGCGCCGAGGTCCGGGGCCAGGAACCGGGCGAACGTGTCGATCAGGTAGCCGGCGCACCCGAGGACGAGCAGGATCCCGAGCACGCGGGGAAACATCCCGGACCTGTAGACGAGGTAGCCGAACGGCAGCAGCCACAGGCCGAAGAAGATCTGCGCGACGAGGAACCCGTAGCGGTGCAGGTCGAACATGAGCAGCACCAGCGCGTCGGACTCCGCACCGCTGAGGCTGCCCGTGTAGGAGGTGCCGGTGGCGACCACGAGCGCGACGAGCTGGTAGACGGCGTTGAGACACATGATGGTCACCGAGATCGCCACGAACATCATCAGTGCGCGGACCGCTGCCTTGCTCACGTGCTTGAACAGCACGTAGAGCGTCATGGCGACGAAGAGGAAGCAGGTGGCCTGCACGAGGTCCGCCACGAAGCCGGCGCGGACCAGGCCGGCATGCGCCTCGACGTTGCGCCGGGTCGCGGCGGCATCGCCCGGCTCGTAGGCCTGGCCGGTCGAGTAGGTGGCGAGGACCGAGAACACGGCGACGAGCAAGTAGAACAGTCCGGCGATCCTGGCGAGGCGTTGCGGGTTCACGGTTCTCCCTGGTCTTTGGTGGCGGGGTACTGGAAGACGTCGTCGAGCGGCACGTCGAAGACGTGCGCGATCTGGAAGGCCGTCTCGAGCGAGGGGGAGTAGCGGCCCTGCTCGATGGCGATGATGGTCTGCCGGGTCACTCCGACGCGGGCCGCCAGTTCGGCCTGCGTCATCTCGCCGTGGGCGAACCGCAGCGCGCGGATCGAGTTCGTGACCCTCGTGGGCTTGACCACGCTCAGAGGCCCCGGCGGTATCCGGCGATCTTGACCGCGGACGAGGCGATCGCGGCCAGCACGAACGCCAGGTAGAGGGTGTTGGCGATCCAGAAGTACTCGGCCTTCGCCATCGCGAGGACGAGCGGGACGACCGAGCACACACTCATGACGTAGAACCCGACGTAGTCGCCGAACCGGCCGATCTGCCGGTCGCGCTCGTCCGGCTTGTCGTCGCCCTTCGGCGAGGCGATCGCGGTCGCGATGCTCGCGACGATGTCGAGGACGATCGCCGCGGCCACGGCCGTGAGCATCGGCCGCACGTAGGCGACCTGCGCGACCGCCGATCCCCGGGCCTGCCCCAGCACGGTCGCGAAGTAGACCGCGGGCACCACCACCGCGATCGCGGCGTAGATCCACGCCCGCTTCTCCCCGAACGACATCCCAGCTCCCCAGGTAAAACAAACTTGACACTCCAGAACGTAAAGCAGGCCAGACATGATGTCAAGGATTCTTGACATCGAACGGGTGAGGCCGTGCCGCCTGCGGCGCCGGGTACGGTGAGGCGTGCTCGCGGATGTGATCGATGCCCTCCGCTGCCCGCACTGCCGGGAAGCGTTCACGCTGGACTGCGGTACCGCGCGGTGCGCGAGCGGTCACGCGTTCGACGTCGCCCGGCAGGGGCATCTGAACCTGGTCGCCGGCAGGCCGGCCACCACCGGCGACACGGCCGACATGGTCGCGGCCCGCGCCGATTTTCTTGCCACAGGCAACTACCAGCCCATCCGGGACGCCCTGGCGAAGGCGGCGGCCGGGCGTCGTCGCGGGCTGGCGGTGGAGGTCGGGGCGGGTACGGCGTACTACCTGGCCGGCGTGGTCGGGGACGGCGCCGGCGTTGCCCTGGATGTGTCGCCGTACGCGGCCCGGCGGGCGGCGAAGGCACACCCGCGGATCGGCTCGGTCCAGACCGACGCCTGGCAGGCCCTGCCTGTGCGGGACCGGGTCGCGGACGTGGTGCTCAGCGTCTTCGCGCCCAGGAACCCGGCCGAGATCGCGCGCATCCTGACCCCGGACGGCGTGCTGCTCGTGGTGACCCCGAACCAGCCGCACCTGCGAGAGCTGGTCGGCGCGCTCGGCCTGATCGGCGTCGACGAGCACAAGGACCGCCGGCTGCGCGACAGCCTGGGCGCGCGGTTCGCGAGAACGGCCGCGACCGAGCTGACCTGGGCGATGGAGCTGGACCGGCGGGCGGTGGGTCAGCTGGTCGCGATGGGCCCGAGCGCCTGGCACACCGACGCCGGCGCGCTCGCCGCGCGCGTCGCGGAGCTGGCCGAGCCGGTGGCCGTGACGGCATCGGTGACGGTGTCGGCGTGGTGCGCTTTGAGCGAATCTGTTCGGATGTGATCGGTCCGCGGTGAATGGTTGACGTCATGCGATGAGACGTGTGAATGTGCTCGGAACGGGGGCTGCTTGAGCACTTTTCAGCACATTCCGCCTGATCGGAGACTCATGAGCCGAACGCATCGAGCGTCTCGAACCGCCCTGACCCTGGTGACCGCCGTACTCCTGGTGGCCGTCGGGGCCCGCGGCGGCACCGACCGTGCCGCCGCCGCGACCCCCGCCGCCGCGACGCTGTCGCAGGCCGGCCAGAAATCCGTCACCTGGCAGAGCCCGGTGTACGCCGAGGGCAACTTCGGCGGGCCGGACGACTGCCCGCCGCAGGCCCAGGACCCGGACAGCAAGGAGTGCGACCACTTCATGCTGACCGTGGACGTGCCGGACTCCTACTGGGACGACAACCCCGAGGGCGGCATCCCGGTGTCGATCCGCTGGGAGCACCCGGCCGACGACTTCGACCTCTACATCTTCGACGCGGCCGGCAAGCAGGTCGCGTCCAGCGCCGGCACGGCCGATCCCGAGGCCACCGTCATCCCGAAGGCGCACGGCACCTACCACCTGGTCGTGGTCCCGTACGACGTGCACGACAACAGCTACAGCGGCACGGCGTACCTGCCGGAGCCGACCGACGTCGGGAACCTGACCGGGTTCTCCGCGCACGACGGCGTCTACGAGTTCGCCGCCGGCGAGACGAAGGGCAAGGCCGAGTTCACCGCGCCGGACCAGCTGCGGCTGCGGTTCGCGCCGGACGGCGTGTTCACCGACCCGGCCGGGAACAAGATCGTCCGCACGACCCCGGCGACGCTGCGCACGACGCGGTCCTGGGACGCCGGTGACTACTACGCGGTCGCCAGCGACGCCGCCGTGCTGCGGATCTACAAGACGCCGCTGCGGTTCGCGCTCTACAAGGGCGACAACGCCACGGTGGTCTGGCAGGAGGACAAGGGGCTGCGCTGGACCCAGGGCGGGCTGCGGCAGAGCCTGAGGCGCGGCGCGACCGAGCAGTTCTTCGGCGGCGGCGAGCAGAACGGTTCGTTCAGCCACCGGGACAAGACGATCAACGTCGCGAACAGCTTCAACTGGAACGAGGGCGGCTACAACAACTCGCAGCCGTTCTACGTCTCGACCGCCGGCTACGGCGCGTTCCGCAACACCTTCGCGCCCGGGCTGTACAACTTCGGCGACCCGGTGCGCACCGGTGCGCAGGAGAAGCGGCTGGACGTGTACTACTTCGTCGGCGACACCAAGAAGGTGATCGGCGACTACACCGCACTGGTCGGCAAGCCGTTCATGCCGCCGGTGTACGGGCTGGAGTCCGGCGACTCCGACTGCTACCTGCACAACGCGAACCGCGGCGAGCGGCACACCCTGGACGCGGTGAAGGTGGCCGAGAAGTACACCCAGAACCAGCTGCCGAACGGCTGGATGCTCGTCAACGACGGCTACGGCTGCGGGTACGAGAACCTGCCGCAGACCGGCGACGGCCTGCACCAGAACAACATGCAGCTCGGCCTGTGGACCCAGAACGGCCTGCCGAACCAGGCCGAGGAGGTCAAGGCCGGGGTCCGGGTCCGCAAGCTCGACGTGGCCTGGGTCGGCAACGGGTACGACTTCGCCCTCGACGCCTGCCAGCAGGCCAAGTCCGGCATCGAGGACAACAGTGACGCGCGCGGCTTCGTCTGGCTGCCGAACTCGTGGGCCGGGATCCAGCGCTGCGGCGTGCTGTGGAGCGGTGACCAGCGGCTGAGCTGGAACTACGTGCGCTGGCAGATCCCGACGTACGCGGGCGCCACGATGTCGGGCATCGCGTACGACACCGGTGACGTCGGCGCGATCTTCGGCAGCGACGCCAAGATGCACACCCGCGACCTGCAGTGGAAGGCGATGCTGCCGGCGATCATGACGATGGACGGCTGGGCCAAGGACCCGGTCACCGGCAAGCCGATGGACAAGCAGCCGTGGGTCTTCGGCGAGCCGTACACCTCGATCAACCGCAAGTACCTGCAGCTCAAGGAGCGGCTGATCCCGTACATGTACACGCTGTCGGCCGAGGCCACCCGCACCGGGGTCGGCGCGGTCCGGCCGCTCGCGCTGGAGTACCCGGGCGACCCGGTGACCGCCACCGACAAGGTCAAGTACGAGTTCCTCGCCGGCCGCGACTTCCTGGTCGCACCGGTGTACGCCGACACCTCGGTCCGCGACGGCATCTACCTGCCGGCCGGGACCTGGGTCGACTACTGGACCGGCAAGTCCTACCACGGCCCGGCGACGATCGACGGCTACAAGGCCCCGCTGGACACGCTGCCGCTGTTCGTCCGGGCCGGGGCGGTCGTGCCGATGTGGCCGAAGGGCACACTGTCGTGGCAGACCCGGGATCGCGGCCGGCTCGACTGGGATGTCTACGCCAAGGGCTCGTCGTCGTTCGACCTCTACGAGGACGACGGCGTCACCCGGCGGTTCGCCGAGGGCGAGTCGGCGACCCAGCGCGCCGAGGTCGTTGCCGACGGCACCGGAATCGGCGACACCCGGATCAGCGTCGGCGCCAGCCAGGGCTCGTACGACGGGAAGCCGGCCGCCCGCGCGTACGGCTTCACCGTCCACGTCGGCGCGGCTCCCGCGCAGGTGCTGCTGAACGGCGAGCCACTGCCCCGCGTGAGCGATGGCGGTACGACGACCGGCTGGTCCTACGACGCGGCGACGAGGACGGTGCGCATCCTGACGCCGTCCCTGTCCACCGCGTCCGCATTCGAGCTCCAGCTCCCCGGCGCGGGAGGCCTGACCTGACGCGCGGCTGACGTCGAGACGGCCGGCAGCCGGGGGAGGCCCTGGCTGCCGGCCGTCGTACGTCTCATGCGCTGTGCGCCAGCACCCAGTCGGCGACCTCGGCGTGGGTGCCGAACCAGGCGCCGTCGTGGCCCGCGATGTGCTCGACGAGCTCGCGCAGCGCCACCAGCCGGGACCGGTGGCCGATGACGTGCGGGTGCATGGTGAGCTGGAACAGCCCGCCCTCGGCGAACGCCGTGTCGAACTCGTCCCGCCAGATCTCCAGCACCGCTCGCGGCGCCATCGCCGGACGCGTGGGGTCGCGCGGGAAGAACGGCGCGTCGTCGCGGATCCACTCGACCGGGATCTCGACCAGCCCGGTCGGCTCGCCGTCCGCGAGCACCTCGTACGGCTCGTCGTCGGCCATCAGCGACGAGTCGTACCGCAG
>DASXRB010000342.1:0-7991 GCA_036506875.1 Kribbellaceae bacterium
CGGCTCTCCCGCTCCGCCGCCGCCCTGGTCGACGCCCGGGTGGCGCCGATCGCCGACACCGTCACCACCTACCGGCTCGACCGGATCGTACGGGCCGCGGTGCTCGACGCCGACCCCGACCAGGCCCAGGCCGACGCCGACGCGCAGGCCACGGATCGCGGGGTGTGGGTCGGCCGCGACGACCTCCACGGGTCCAAGACCGTGGTCATCAAGGCCGCCGCCGGCGACGTACTGCGCCTCGACGCGTCGACCGACCGGATCGCCGACCTACTCGCCCGGCTCGGCGACACCTCCACCAAGGACCAGCGCCGCGCCAAGGCCATCGGCTGGCTCGCCGACCCCCAGGCCACCCTCGCCCTCTACGGCATGGTCGCCGCCGGCGCCGCCAAGCCCGGCGGCCGCGCTGAGTCCGGCGGCGCTGAGTCCGGCGGCGGCGCCGCGGGCCCGGCCGCGCTCGCCCCGGTCACCCCGATCCGCGACACCACCCCCGGCACGCGCAGCGGCACGGGCGAGGGCGGACGCGGCAGGGGCGAAGGCGGCAACACCGGACCCGGCCTCCCGACCGGGACCGGGACCGGCCGCGGCGGGCTCCCGGCCGGGCCAGTGCCCAGGCCGGGCGGCCTGGGCAGGCACACGCTGTACGTGCACCTGACCGACCACACCCTGGCCACCGGCACCGGCCTGGTCCGCACCGACCACGACCGCCTCGGCCCGCTGCTCGCCTCCCAGCTGCGCGAGCTGCTCGGCCACGACCAGGTGGTCGTGAAGCCGGTGATCGACCTGGCCGACCGGATCAGCGTGGACGCCTACGAGATCCCCGACCGGATCCGCGAACGCGTCCAGCTGCGGTACACGCATTGCGTGTTCCCGTACTGCAACCGACCCGTCCGGGCCACCGACCTGGACCACGTGATCCCGTACGACGACACCGGCCCACCCGGGCAGACCTCCACCGACAACCTCGGGCCGGAATGCCGGCTACACCACCGGGTGAAGACCCACGGCAACTGGCGTTGCCGGCGGCTGCCCGACGGCGCCTTCGAATGGACCAGCCCGCACGGGCACCTCTACCGCGTCGACCACACCGGCACCCACCCCATCCGCAGCGGCGTCGACCGCGCCGCGGGCTGACCCCACCGGTCAGCCGGCCGACGCGGCTCGGTGCCACCACGCGGCCAGGCATCGCCGCCTTCGCGACCTCGTGTACGCATGCCCGACACGGTGGCCGCCACACTGCAGAACGACACCACACCATCAACCGCGCCTGCTGACGGACGTCGGCTCATGATCACGGACGCCGACATCGCGGCTTTAGTCCGGATTGACCTGCACGGCGGGCAGGTGCATCTCCAAGTAGGTCATTGCATCGCGCAACCCGATCCGTCCGTCGAAGCGTGGCGGGACCACGGGACCGGCCGGCACCGGCGACCGGTCAGCCGAACTGCCCGCAGGCGTTCCGGCACGTCGGCCGTGCGGCCTCGACCACACAGACGCTACTGACGATCGCGCGTGATCGGCGTGAGCAGCCCGGGAGGTCAGCGTCCGGCCGATAGGCGCAGAGTGGGATCACTCATGTGCCGAATCGCTGGATGCCGCGCTCGGAGCGCGGCGGATCGTCGTACTGGAAGAAACTGACAGGCGGCCCGGCGCGCGCGTAGGGGGCCTGGTTCGAGATAGTGCTGACATGGGCGATGAACGCAGCACCTCCGAGATCACCCGCGCCTTCCGGGAAGCGCGCGACTTCCTGCTGGCGCACCGCGAGGACTACGACACGGCGTACCGGGACTTCCGGTGGCCGCGGTTCGAGCGGTTCAACTGGGCCCGGGACTGGTTCGACGCGCTCGCGGTCGAGCAGCCGGACGTGGCCGCGCTGACGATCGTGGAGACCGACGGTGAGGTCACCAGCCTGACGTACGCCGATCTCGCGCAGCGCTCCCGGCAGCTCGCCGGCTGGCTCGCGTCGCACGGGCTGCGCAAGGGCGACCGGGTGCTCGTCGTACTCGGCAACACGGTGCCGCTGTGGGAGACGATGCTGGCCTGCATCCGGCTCGGCGCGGTGATCATCCCGGCCACCACGCTGCTCACCGAGTCGGACCTGGCTGACCGGATCGAGCGCGGCGGGGCGTCGTTCGTGGTGACCAGCGGGTCGGACGCGAAGCGGTACGCGGGGATCGCGGACGGGTGCACCAAGGTCGCGGTGGGCGAACCGGCTGAGGGCTGGCTCGACTACGCCGACGCCGCGTCGTACACCGAGCTCGACGGCGCCGCGGACGCGGACACCGCGGCTGACGACCCGCTGCTGCTCTACTTCACGTCAGGTACCACGACCCTGCCGAAACTGGTCGAGCACAGCCACATCAGCTACCCGGTCGGGCACCTGTCGACGATGTACTGGATCGGCCTGCAGCCGGGCGACGTGCACCTGAACGTGTCGTCGCCGGGCTGGGCGAAGCACTCCTGGAGCAACGTGTTCGCGCCCTGGAACGCGGGCGCGACGGTGTTCATCTACAACTACGCGCGGTTCGACGCCGAGGCGATGCTGCAGGCGCTGTCGACGTACGGCGTGACCACGTTCTGCGCGCCGCCGACCGTGTGGCGGATGCTGATCCAGGCCGACCTGTCGGCTGTCGAGGTGTCGATCCGCGAGTGCATCAGCGCGGGCGAGCCGCTGAATCCCGAGGTGATCGAGCAGGTCGAGCACGCTTGGGGCATCACGATCCGGGACGGGTTCGGGCAGACCGAGACCACCGCGCAGATCGGCAACAGTCCCGGGCAGCCGGTCCAGCCCGGTTCGATGGGCCGGCCGCTGCCCGGGTACTCCGTGGCGCTGCTCGACCCGGAGGGCCGGGCCGGCGAGGACGGCGAGATCTGCCTGGAGCTCGGGCCGCCGCCGGTCGGGCTGATGCGCGGCTACCGCGACGACGAGGAACGCACGGCCGAGGTGATGCGCGGCGGGTTCTACCACACCGGTGACGTGGCGAGCCGGGACGAGGACGGCTACATCACGTACGTCGGGCGGGCCGACGACGTGTTCAAGGCCAGCGACTACCGGATCTCGCCGTTCGAGCTGGAGTCGGTGCTGATCGAGCATCCGGCGGTGGCCGAGGCCGCCGTCGTACCGTCCCCGGACGCGCTGCGGCTGGCGGTGCCGAAGGCGTACGTCGTACTTGCCCCGGGCAACGAACCGTCGCGGGAGCTGGCCATGGACATCCTCGGGTTCTGCCGGGACCGGCTGGCGCCGTACAAGCGGATCCGGCGGATCGAGTTCGCCGAGCTGCCCAAGACCATCTCGGGCAAGATCCGCCGCGTCGAGCTGCGCGCCGAGGAGGAGGCGCGGGTCGAGCGCGGCGAGAAGGGCGAG
This sequence comes from Kribbellaceae bacterium, assembly GCA_036506875.1. Lineage (GTDB taxonomy): Bacteria > Actinomycetota > Actinomycetes > Propionibacteriales > Kribbellaceae > DASRHY01. The sequence continues at coordinate 3,362 of DASXRB010000342.1, forward strand.
CACGCGTACGACGAAACCACCCTCGGGCTGACCTGATCCGCTCGCGGGTCGGCTCGCGGCCGGGACCGGTGCGCGGCACCGGGCCGGTGGGCGGTGCTTGAATACGGCGCATGCGCGATCTGACGGGACTCGGTACGGCGGCGGTCGTCGTACTGCCGCTGCTGGTCGCGATCGCGATGACCGGGTCTCGGCTGGGCGCGCTGCGGCACGAGCGGGGGCTGGTCGAGGCCGCGGTGCGGGCGACGGTCCAGCTCGCGGCCGTGGGCACGGTGATCGGGTTCGCGCTGCGGTCGACGGTGGGCGCGCTGGCGTTCGTCGCGGTGATGCTCACGGTCGCGACGTTCACGAGCGCCCGGCGGATCGGGCGCGCCATGCGGGTCCCGGGGCTGGTGGCGCGCTGCGCGGTCGCGATCGGGCTGCCGGCCGCCGGGGTCATCGCCTTGCTGGTGGTGCCCGGCGTCGTACCGCGGAACCCGGCGACGCTGATCCCGGTCGGCGGGATCGTGGTCGGCAACTCGATGAACGCGACCACGCTGGCCGGACGGCGGCTGCTGGCGGAGTACCGCACGCGGTTCGGGGAGTTCGAGGCCGGGCTGTCGGTCGGGCTCGGCGCGCCGGCCGCGTTCCGGCTCATCGCGGGGCCGTCCGCGGGTGACGCGCTGCTGCCGACGTTGGACCAGACCCGCACCGTCGGGCTGGTGACGCTACCGGGCGCGTTCGTCGGGATGCTGCTCGGCGGTGCCTCACCTGTCGCGGCGGCGGCACTGCAGCTCGTCGTACTGCTCGCGATCCTGGCCGCGGGGTCGCTGGCGATCCTGACGATCACCGAACTGCTCGCCCGGGCGCCGTTGCCGGACGGGCGTACGGTGGCTCCATGACCGACGACCGATCGATCTTCTCCCGCATCGACGACCTGGTGAACGAGGAGCACGCGCTGCGCGCGAAGCTGGCGGCCGGCGAGATCAGCCCTGAGGACGAGCAGGCGCGGCTCAGCGAGCTCGAGGCCGATCTGGACCGCTGCTGGGACCTGCTCCGGCAGCGTCGCGCGAAGCGCGAGTACGGCGGCGACCCGGACGACGCGCAGGTCCGCTCGGCCGACACGGTGGAGAACTACCGGGGCTAGATCGCGCGCAGCCTCACCGGGCGGAACCGCAGCGGCACCGAGTAGCTCGCGTGGAAGGTGCCCGGCGTCATCCCGATCCGCTTGATGTCGGCGGCGTACTTCTCGTCGTACGCCGCGAGCTCCTCGGCGGTCGGCGGCTCGCCGTCGAGGACGGCGTCACCGGTGAGTACGACGATGTCGCCGCCGCGGCCGTTGCCGTCGAAGTTCAGTGACACGCCCGGGTTGGCCGCGATGTTGCGCAGCTTCGCCTTGCCGGGCCGGCTGAAGATCAGCACCTCGGAGCCGGTCCAGAGGAACCACACCGGCGTCGGCTGCGGCCGCCCGGCCGGGTCGACGGTGGTCAGCCAGACCACGATCGAGTCCCGCAGCCTGGCCGCGGCGGTCCGGCCGAGCCGCGTCGACGGGTCGATCGTGAACACGTGAACCCTTCAGGCCGCCGGGCCGAGGCGCGGCCACTCGATCGCCGGGCAGCGGTCCATCACCATGTCGAGGCCCGCGGCGGTGGTCCGCTCGAACGCGTCCTCGTCGATGACGTCGAGCTGGAACCAGACCGCCGTCGCACCCTTCGCCACGGCCTGGTCGGCGATGTCACCGGCCAGCTCGGACCGTACGAACACGTCGACCACGTCCACGTCGAACGGGATGTCGGCGAGCGTGGCGTACCCCTGCTCACCGTGCACGGTCTCCGCCTTCGGGTGCACCGGCACGATCCGCACGCCGTTGCGCTGCAGCAGCCGGGACACGCCGTACGCCGACCGGCTGGTGTTGGTCGACAGGCCCACCACGGCCCAGGTCTTGGCGGTCAGGATGCGCCGGATCACGTCCGGGTCACCGCAGTTCGTCGCGAGGCCATCGCTCATGTCTGACCGCAACCCGTGAACGCCGCGGCCTATTCCGTGACAGGCCGGGTCGGTGCTGGGTTTGTCGGTGCCGTACGGCGAGAATGAGCCCGATCCATCCCGCAGTACCGCAAGTCGCAGTGAGGAGCGCGTCGAGACCGCATGGCACGCCGTACCAGCACGACCGAACCCGAGGAGTTCGAGGAGCGGATCCTCGATGTCGACGTCTCCGACGAGATGCGCTCCAGCTTCCTGGAGTACGCGTACTCGGTGATCTACTCGCGCGCGCTGCCGGACGCGCGCGACGGGCTGAAGCCGGTGCAGCGGCGGATCCTCTACTCGATGGCCGAGATGGGCGTGCGCCCGGACCGCGGCCACGTGAAGAGTTCCCGCGTCGTCGGTGACGTGATGGGTAAGTTCCACCCGCACGGCGACGGCGCGATCTACGACGCGCTGGTGCGGATGGCGCAGCCGTGGTCGATGCGGGTACCGCTCGTCGACGGACATGGCAACTTCGGAAGTCTGGACGACGGTCCGGCCGCGATGCGGTACACCGAGTGCCGGATGGCGCCGGCCGCGACCGCGATGACCGACGGCCTGAACGAGGACGTCGTCGACTTCAAGCCGAACTACGACGGCCGTGAGGAGGAGCCGTCGGTGCTGCCGGCGGCTTTGCCGAACCTGCTGGTGAACGGCGCGGCCGGGATCGCGGTCGGGATGGCGACGTCGATGGCGCCGCACAACCTGGTCGAGGTCGTGCAGGCGCTGCGGTACCTGATCAAGAACCCGCAGGCCGACCTGGACGACCTGATGCGGTTCATCCCCGGGCCGGACCTGCCGACCGGCGGCAAGATCGTCGGCCTGGACGGGATCCGGGAGGCGTACGAGGCCGGGCGTGGCAGCTTCAAGATGCGCGCCACCACCCGGATCGAGAACGTCACGCCGCGCCGCAAGGGCATCGTCATCACCGAGCTGCCGTACCTGGTCGGCCCGGAGAAGGTGATCGAGAAGATCAAGGCCGGTGTCCAGTCCAAGAAGATCCAGGGCATCGCCGACGTCAAGGACCTCACCGACCGCACGCACGGCACCCGCCTGGTGATCGAGGTCAAGAACGGCTTCCACCCCGAGGCGCTGCTGGAGCAGCTGTTCAAGCTGACCCCGCTGGAGGACTCGTTCAACATCAACGCGGTCGCGCTCGTCGACGGCCAGCCGCGCACCCTCGGGCTGCGCGAGCTGCTCGACGTCTACCTGGACCACCGGTACGACGTGGTGCGGCGGCGGTCGGAGTTCCGGCGGCAGAAGGCGATGGACCGGCTGCACATCGTCGAGGGCCTGCTGATCGCGATCCTGGACATCGACGAGGTGATCCAGATCGTCCGGACCAGCGAGGACGCGGCCGAGGCGAAGACCCGGCTGATGCAGGTGTTCGACCTGTCCGACGTGCAGGCGACCTACATCCTCGACATGGCACTGCGCCGGCTGACGAAGTACTCGCGGATCGAGCTGGAGACCGAGAAGACCGACCTGGAGCGTGAGATCGAGCGGCTGACCGCGATCCTCGACGACGAGAACCTGCTGAAGAAGGTCGTGTCCGACGAGCTCGGCGAGATCGCCAAGACCTACGGCACCCCGCGTCGTACCGTCCTGCTGGAGTCGTCCGGCGCGGCGAAGACGGCGGCGGTGCCGCTCGAGGTGAGCGACGACCCGTGCTGGGTGCTGCTCAGCTCGACCGGCCTGCTGGCCCGGACCAACGGCGTCGAGCCGTTCGGGTCCGGCGAGCACCGGGCGAAGCACGACGCGATCCTGTCCGCGGTCCGCACCACGGCGCGCGGTCAGTTCGGCCTGGTCACCAGCGCGGGCCGGCTGATCCGGGTGGAGGCGCTGGACCTCCCCGCCGTGCCGACGACGGCGAACGCGCCGAACCTGCAGGGCGGGGCGCCGATCGCGGAGTTCGTGTCGCTGGAGACCGGTGAGCGGGCGCTGGCGTTGAGCACGCTGGACAGCGACTCCCCCGGGCTCGCGCTCGGCACCGCGCAGGGCGTGGTGAAGCGCGGCCTCCCCGACCATCTCACCAACCGCGACGCATGGGAGGTGGTCCGGCTGAACGACGGCGACGAGGTGGTCGGCGCGGTCGAGCTCGTCACGGGTGACGAGGAGCTGTGCTTCATCACCAGCGACGCGCAACTGCTGCGTTTCGGCGCGTCCGCGGTGCGGCCGCAGGGCCGGGCCGGCGGCGGCATGGCCGGCATCAAGCTCTCGGCCGGTGCGAAGGTCACGTTCTTCGGAGCGCTCGACCTCGGCCGCGACAACGTGGTCGTCACCGTCTCCGGATCATCCTCGGCGCTGCCGGGCACGGAGGCGGGCGCGGTGAAGGTGACGCCGTTCGCGGAGTATCCGGGCAAGGGCCGCGCCACCCAGGGTGTGCGCTGCCACCGGTTCCTGAAGGGCGAGGACTCGCTGGTGCTCGCCTTCGCCGGTGCGGCGCCGGTGCACGCGAGCGCGGCCAGCGGCGCGCCGGTCGACCTGCCCGCGGCCGACGGGCGCCGGGACGGTTCCGGTACGCCGGCCGCGCAGCCGATCGCCGCGTGCGCTCCCGGCCTGGCAGGCTGATCCCATGAAGAGACTGCTCGCCGCCCTCGCGGTCGGCGCCCTCGTCCTGAGCGGCTGC
>DASXRB010000343.1:0-1813 GCA_036506875.1 Kribbellaceae bacterium
TCGGCGGCCCGGCCCCCAAACCCTCCGGCGCGGACGCCCCGGTCGAGGTCGCCCGCCGCGGTCACCTCCGCGTCCTGCAGGACCCCGACGCCTGAAGACCGACGACCGGTAGGGTCCAGGCATGGACGGGTTGCACGGGGAGCTGTCTCGACAATATGGCTGGGCGAGTTCTGCTCCCCGGCGATGCCGGGCCGGCGGTTGTGCCGGCCGGCATCCGCGGTCTCGAGTTTGGAGCCTGACGCGTGAGTGAGCAGACACGTCGACTGTCGGCGATCTTCAAGGCCTACGACGTCCGCGGCGTGGTGCCGGAGCAGCTCGACGAGGACGTCGTCCGGGCGGTCGGCGCCGCGTTCGTCGAGGTGATGGACGTCCTGTCCGAGGGCGGCGCGGTGGTCGTCGGGTACGACATGCGGCCGTCCAGCCCCGCACTCGCGAGGGCGTTCGCCGAGGGCGTGACGGGCACCGGCGCCGACGTGATCGACATCGGGCTGGCCTCCACCGACCAGCTGTACTTCGCGTCCGGGCGGCTGCGGCTGCCGGGCGCGATGTTCACCGCCAGCCACAACCCGGCGCAGTACAACGGGATCAAGCTGTGCCGTGCCGAGGCCGCACCCGTCGGCCGTGACTCGGGCCTGCGCGAGATCGAGGACCTGGTGGCCCGGATGCTGTCCGGCGAGGTCCCGTCCGCGGGCGTACCGGTCGGCGGCACCGTGGTGCACAAGGACCTGCTGCCCGCGTACGCCGACCACCTGCAGGACCTGGTCGACCTGAGCCGGATCCGCCGGCTGAAGGTGGTCGTGGACGCCGGCAACGGGATGGGCGGGCACACGGTCCCGGCTGTGTTCAAGGACCTGCCGATCGACCTGGTGCCGCTGTACTTCGAGCTGGACGGCACGTTCCCGAACCACGAGGCGAACCCGCTGGACCCGAAGAACCTGGTCGACCTGCAGGGCGCCGTCCGCGACCACGAGGCCGACCTCGGGCTGGCGTTCGACGGCGACGCGGACCGCTGCTTCGTGGTGGACGAGACCGGCGCGCCGGTGTCGCCGAGCGCGGTCACCGGCCTGGTCGCGGTCCGCGAGCTCGCCAAGAACCCGGGCGGGACGGTGATCCACAACCTGATCACCTCGCACGCGGTGCCGGACCTGGTCCGCGAGCACGGCGGGGTGCCGGTGCGCACCCGGGTCGGTCACTCGTTCATCAAGGAGAAGATGGCCGAGACCGGCGCGGTCTTCGGCGGCGAGCACTCCGCGCACTACTACTTCCGGGACTTCTGGCGGGCCGACACCGGCATGCTCGCGGCCCTGCACGTACTCGCCGCGCTGGGCGAGCAGGACAGGCCGGCCGGCGAGCTGTTCGCGTCGTACACGAAGTATGCGGAGTCCGGCGAGATCAACAGCACCGTCGACGACCAGGCCGCGGTGGTGGCGAAGATCGAGAGCATCTACGCCGGCCGCGAGGGGATCACGATCGACCACCTGGACGGTCTCACGGTGGACGCGCGGGTGTGGTGGTTCAACGTGCGGGCGTCGAACACCGAGCCGCTGCTGCGGCTCAACGTCGAGGCCGAGGACGAGGCCACGATGGAGTCGGTTCGCGACGAGGTGCTGTCGCTGATCACGGGCGTGCCGGTCCCAGCCGAGTGATACCTAGGAGAGTCCAGATGGCTGTGAATCTCGACCCGGACCTGCTCAGCATCCTGGTCTGCCCGAAGTGCAGATCCGCGCTGGGCGTGGACGACGCCGCTGACGAGCTGGTCTGCCAGAACCCGGAGTGCGGCCTGGCGTACCCGGTCCGCGACGACATCCCGGTG
>DASXRB010000344.1:0-2248 GCA_036506875.1 Kribbellaceae bacterium
GTCTGCGCGAGCCCGACCCAGCCGCTGACGGTGCCGCGCTGGCGGTGCGGCACCCGGTCGGGTACGGCGGCCACCAGCGCCGCGAGCAGGGCGTTGCAGGCGGCCTGGACCAGGCACCAGCCGACCAGCATCAGCGCCACCGCCTCCGCCCCGGCCAGCACCAGCAGCCCGGCCGCCCCGGCGATGGCGCCGCCGACCACCCACGGCACCCGGCGCCCGTAGCGCGACGTGGTCCGGTCCGACAGCGCGCCGAACAGCGGGTTCGCGACCAGCGACACCACGGCACCCGCACCGGTCACCAGCCCGAACGCGAACTCCTTGTTGCCCGGGGCAAGCGCCTCGGCCTGCTGCGCGAGGAGCACCTGGATCGGCGCGAAGAACGCGGCGTACACCGCGACGTTCCCGAGCGACATCGCGGCGACCCAGCGCCGTCGTACCGGCCGGGTCGGTTCCTCCAGCGCGACAGGCACCGGCACCTCGCCGAACTCCGGCAGACGCGCGTCCAGGGTCATCGCGAGCCGGCGATCAGCTCGCGGTACCAGGCGAACGAGTCCTTGGGCGTGCGCTTCTGGGTCGCGTAGTCCACGTGCACCAGGCCGAACCTCTGGGAGTACCCGGCAGCCCACTCGAAGTTGTCCAGGATCGACCACTGGAAGTACCCGCGCACGTCGACGCCACCGTCCATCGCCGCCCGGAGCGCGCGCAGGTGCCCGTCGAGATAGTCGATCCGCCGCTGGTCCGCGACCCGCCCGGACGCGTCCGGCTCGTCGTTGATCGCGCACCCGTTCTCGGTGATGTAGACCGGTGGCAGCCGGTCGCCGTACCGCTTCTCGAACGTCTGCAGGATCTCGGTGAACGCCTCCGGCACCACTGGCCAGTTGAAGTCGGTCATCGGGTAGCCCTCGACGTCGTACGGCGCGAACGGCAGCCCCTCCGGCAGCTCGACGCCGTCGGTGATCTGGGTGCTGCCGCCGCCGGGCGCGCCGACCCGGGCCGGCGCGTAGTAGTTGATCCCGAACCAGTCGACCGAGTTCCCGATCACCGCCAGGTCCTCGGCGACCGGGCCGGGCATGCCGTCGCCGATGCCGTTCGGGTACTCCCCCCGCAGGACCGGGTCGGCGAACATCCAGTTGACCAGGTTGTCGTACAAGGACGCCGCGCCGCGGTCCGCGTCGCTGTCGCTGGCCGGCCAGACCGGGCTGTGGTTGGACGCGATCCCGACGCTGCGCACGCCGGCCGCCCGCAGCGCCTGGGCGGCACGGCCGTGGCCGAGCAGCTGGTGGTGCGCGACCGGCAGCGCGTCGAACAGCAGCTGCTTGCCGGGCGCGTGCGCGCCGAGCGCGTACCCGAACAGCGTCAGCACCATCGGCTCGTTGATGGTGATCCACATCGGCACCCGGTCGGCGAACCGCTCCCCGAGGATCGCGGCGTACTCGGCGAACCGGTCGGTGATGTCGCGCTCCAGCCAGCCACCGGCGTCCTCGAGCGCCTGCGGGGTGTCCCAGTGGAACAGCGTCGGCACCGGTTTGATGCCCTGGGCAAGCAACTCGTCGATCAGGCGGTCGTAGAAGTCCAGCCCCTCAGGGTTGGCGGGCCCGCTTCCGGTGGGCTGGATCCGCGGCCAGGCGAACGAGAACCGATAGGCACCGACCCCGAGGTCCTTCATCAGCGCCACGTCCTCGGCGTACCGGTGGTAGTGGTCGCACGCCACCGCACCGGTGTCACCGTTGTGCGTCCGGCCCGGTTCGGCGCTGAAGGTGTCCCAGGTCGACGGCCCGCGCCCGCCCTCGGTCACCGCGCCCTCGACCTGGTACGCCGACGCCGACACGCCCCACAGGAAGTCCGGCCCGAACCTCGGCAACTCCGTCATCCGCCCGCCCTCTCAGTGCTGGTAGAGCTCGAACTCGTACAACGAGTACCCGTACGACGTGGCCCGCCGCGTCCCGGTGATCCGCACATACCGGGCCGTCACCGGCGCGAGCTGCACCACGTCCCGGCCACCGTCTCCGGTGGTCGTCGCGTACACCTGCTGCCAGGTCACGTTGTCACGCGAGACCTCGATCCGGTAGGCCCTCGCGTACGCCGTCTCCCACCCGCTCTCCACGCTGCTCGCGGTCGCCGTCCCGGTCCGCGCCAGGTTCGCGACGTCGTCACCGCGCCGCGCCGGGAACTCGATCACCTGCTGGTACGTCGGCCGGTTCATCCAGTGGACGCGGTTGTGCGCGATTCCGCCCAGCGGCTGCTGGAC
>DASXRB010000345.1:0-18887 GCA_036506875.1 Kribbellaceae bacterium
CAGTGCCGTCCGGACGAAGTGCGAGCCGATGAACCCGGCGCCGCCGGTGACGAAGATCCTCATGGCCGCACCCTATGCGTCGCCGGACTGGTCCGGCCCCTGCTGCGGCGGCTGACCCTGCGGCGGCTGACCCTGCGGCGGCTCGCCCTGCGGGGGAGGACCCTGCGGCGGCCGGCCTTGCCGCGGTCCCTGGCCCTGGCCCTGCGGCGGCTGCTGCGGCTGGCCCGGCTGCGAAGGCCGGTCCTGCGGCGGCTGCGGTCCGCCGTACGGCGGCTGCGCCTGCGGCGCCCGGCCACCGCCCGGCTGGCCGCCCCACTGCTGCGGCGGCTGCTGGCCAGGCCCCGGCTGACCCTGCGGACCGCGGTACGGCCCGGGCTGCCCCGGGTACCGCGGCGCGCCCTGGCCCGGCTGCTGGCCCGGATAGCCCTGCTGCTGCGGCCCGGGCTGTCCCCACGGCTGCCGGCCCTGCGGTGCCTGCGGCCCGGGCTGCCCCTGCGGCCCCTGCTGGCCCGGGAACTGCTGGCCGGGCTGACCACCCCACGGCTGTTGGCCCGGCTGCCCCTGCTGCGGCCCCCACGGCCCCGGCTGCTGTCCAGGAACCGGCTGCCCCGTCCCTGGCTGTCCCGGCTGCGGTCCCCACTGGCCGGCGGCGGGGAACTGCTGGCCACCCCATTGCGGCGCGCCCTGCCCGCCGCCCCTGCGGCCCTTGAGCACGAAGAACGCGACCGCGCCACTGCCGAGCAGGAGCAGCACCAGCAGCACGATCAGCCACACAGGGAAGCCACTATCGGCCTTCGACACCAGCCGGATGTTGCCCATCTTCAGCGGGTCGGTGTAGGTCGCGGAGCGCCCGTCGACCTGCGCGCCGTCGTCGTGTTCGAGGATCTTGCCCGGCATGGTGATCTTGAACTTGATCTGCGCCTTGTCGGCACCCGAGAGGGCTCCCGTGCCGCCGGGGAGGCTGCCGGTGCCGCCGGAGACGACGAACCTGTCCCCGTCCTTCTCGAACTTCAGGCCGCTGTCGGACCCGCCCATGTCGCTGAACTTGACGTCGTCCAGGGTGCACTGCGAGCCGATGTAGGTGCCGTCGTCGTACGACTTGCACTCGACGCCCTCGTGCGCGCCCTCCTTGATCGACTTCTCGATCTGCTCGCGGAACGCGTCCGGCGACTGGCCGAACTGCTCGGCGACCTCTTTGTCGACGGCCATCAGCATCGAGCCGGAGACCGTCTCGTTCTTGTTCACCTTGAGGTTGGCGTCGACCTTCATACAGCCGCTGAGGGCGAGCAGGAGCACCCCGGCGAGCAGTAGGGTGCGGGCGCGAGTCGTCATGCGCTGGATCATTCCAGAACAAGGGTCCTGCGGACCGCAAGCCGTCCACAGGCCCGCGACCTGTCGGAGGGGGCAGGCATGATGGGCGGCATGACCAGGCAGGACCCGCTGCGCGGCTTCTCCCGGGCCACCAGGACGTGGTTCGGGGACGTGTTCGACGCGGCCACACCGGCGCAGCGCGGGGCGTGGACGGCGATCACCGCCGGGCGGGACGCGCTGGTGGTGGCGCCGACCGGGTCCGGCAAGACACTGGCCGCGTTCCTGTGGGCGCTGGACCGGCTGGCGACCACCCCGGCGCCCGCGGAGCCGAAACGCCGCTGCCGGGTGCTGTACGTGTCGCCCCTGAAGGCCCTCGCGGTGGACGTCGAGCGCAACCTGCGCGCGCCGCTGACCGGGATCCGGCAGACCGCGGAGCGGCTCGGCGAGGTCCCGGCCCAGGTCGAGGTGGCGATCCGGTCCGGCGACACGCCCGCGTCGGAGCGACGCAGGTTCGCGACCCGGCCGGCGGACATCCTGATCACGACGCCGGAGTCGCTGTTCCTGATCCTCACGTCGCAGGCGCGCGAGTCGCTGCGCGGGATCGACACGGTGATCGTCGACGAGGTGCACGCGGTCGCCGGCACCAAGCGCGGGGCGCACCTGGCCGTCACCCTGGAGCGGCTGGACGCGCTGCTCGACAAGCCCGCGCAGCGGATCGGGCTGTCGGCGACCGTGCGGCCGGTGGAGGAGGTCGCGCGGTTCCTCGGCGGGCAGCGCCCGGTCGAGGTCGTGCAGCCCAAGTACGACAAGCAGTGGGACCTGAGCGTCGTCGTACCGGTCGAGGACATGACCGAGCTCGGCGACGCCGAGCCGGAGTCGGGATCCGCGGCGCGCACGAACCGGCAGCCGTCGATCTGGCCGCACGTGGAGGAGCACGTCGCGGACCTGATCGCGCAGCACCGGTCCACGATCGTGTTCGCGAACTCGCGCCGGCTCGCCGAGCGGCTGACCGCCCGGCTCAACGAGATCGCCGCCGAGCGCGCCGGGACGGAACTGCCGGACGCCGGCTCGCCCGCACAGCTGATGGCCCAGTCCGGCGCCTCCCAGGCCGCGCCGGCCATGGTCGCCCGGGCCCACCACGGCTCGGTCAGCAAGGAGCAGCGCGCCCTGATCGAGGCGGACCTCAAGTCCGGGCGGCTGCCCTGCGTGGTCGCCACCAGCAGCCTCGAGCTCGGCATCGACATGGGTGCGGTCGACCTGGTCGTCCAGGTCGAGGCGCCGCCCTCGGTGGCCAGCGGGCTGCAGCGCGTCGGCCGCGCCGGGCACCAGGTCGGCGCGGTGTCGCGCGGGGTGATGTTCCCGAAGTTCCGTGGCGACCTGGTCGAGACCGCGGTCGTCGTGCAGCGGATGCGCGAGGGCCGGATCGAGCAGCTGCACCTCCCGGCCAACCCGCTCGACGTGCTCGCCCAGCAGGTCGTCGCGATCGCGAGCATGGACACGGTGCACGCCGACGACCTGTTCGAGCTCGTACGACGTACCGCCGCGTTCGCCACGCTGCCGAGGTCGGCGTACGACGCGGTGCTGGACATGCTGTCCGGGCGGTACCCGTCGGACGAGTTCGCCGAGCTGCGCCCCCGGATCGTGTTCGACCGGGTCTCCGGGGAGATCTCCGGCCGGCCCGGCGCGCAGCGGCTGGCGGTGACCAGCGGCGGCACCATCCCGGACCGCGGCCTGTTCGGGGTGTTCCTGGTCGGCGAGTCCAGCAACCACCGGGTCGGCGAGCTGGACGAGGAGATGGTGTACGAGTCGCGCGTCGGCGACGTCTTCACGCTCGGCACGTCGAGCTGGCGGATCGAGGACATCACCCACGACCGGGTGCTGGTCTCCCCCGCGCCCGGCCAGCCGGGCCGGCTGCCGTTCTGGAAGGGCGACGCGGTCGGCCGCCCGGCCGAGCTCGGCAAGGCCACCGGCGCGTTCGTGCGGACCACGGCGGCGTTGCCGGAGACGAAGGCGGTCGAGCGGGTCCGGGCGACGGGGCTGGACGAGTTCGCGGCGCGGAACCTGGTCGCCTACCTCGCCGAGCAGCGCGACGCCACCGGGCGGGTGCCGGACGACACCACGATCGTGGTCGAGCGGTTCCGCGACGAGCTCGGCGACTGGCGGGTCTGCGTGCACTCGCCGTACGGCGGGCAGGTGCACGGGCCGTGGGCGCTGGCGATCGCCGGCCGGCTGCGGGAGCGGTACGGGATGGACGCGCAGGCGATGGCCGGCGACGACGGGATCGTCCTGCGGCTGCCGGAGACCGACGAGCCGCCGCCGGGCGCGGAGCTGGTGATGTTCGACGCCGGCGAGATCGAGCAGCTGATCACCGACGAGGTGGGCGGCTCGGCGCTGTTCGCGTCCCGGTTCCGGGAGTGCGCGGCGCGGGCGCTGCTGCTGCCGCGGCGCGACCCGCGGCGCCGCTCGCCGCTGTGGCAGCAGCGGCAGCGCTCGGCGCAGCTGCTCAGTGTGGCCAGCAAGTACGGCTCGTTCCCGATCGTGCTGGAGGCGCTGCGCGAGTGCCTGCAGGACGTCTACGACCTGCCCGCCTTGAAGGACCTGCTGGCCGGCGTGGCCGAGCGGCGGGTGAAAGTGGTCGAGGTGGAGACGCCGGAGGCCTCGCCGTTCGCGAAGTCGCTGCTGTTCGGGTATGTGGGCGCGTTCATGTACGAGGGCGACACTCCACTGGCCGAGAAGCGCGCCGCCGCGCTGGCGCTGGACCAGACACTGCTGGCCGAGCTGCTCGGCCGGACCGAGCTGCGCGAGCTGCTGGACGCCGAGGTGGTGCTGCGTACCGAGGCCGAGCTGCAGCGGCTGGCCGAGGACCGGAAGGCCCGCGACGCCGAGGGGCTGTTCGACGTGCTGCGGCTGCTCGGGCCGCTGTCGGTCGCGCAGGCCGCGCAGCGCTGCGTGGACGGCGCCGACGCCGAGGCCTGGCTGACCTCGCTGGCCGCGGCCCGGCGGGTGGTCCGGCTGCGGGTGGCCGCTGAGCACCGCTGGGCGGTCGTGGAGGACGTGGCCCGGCTGCGGGACGCGCTCGGCGTGCCGGTGCCGCCGGGGGTCGCCGACGCGCACACCGAGCCGGTCGCGGACCCGATGGGCGACCTGGTCTCCCGCTACGCCCGCACGCACGGCCCGTTCGCCGCGACGGCGCTGGCCGAGCACCTCGGCACCGGCGTGGCGGTGGTGACGGACACGCTGCGCCGGCTGGCGGCGCAGGGCCGGGTCGTCGAGGGCGAGTTCCTGCCCGGCGGCACCGCCATGGAGTGGTGTGACGCCGAGGTGCTGCGGCTGCTGCGGCGCCGGTCGCTGGCCGCGCTGCGCAAGGAGGTCGAGCCGGTCGAGCAGGCTGCCCTGGCCCGGTTCCTGCCCACCTGGCAGGGCGTCACCGGCCGGGCGCCGCGCGGGTTCGGCGACCCCACCGGTGCGGTGCTCGGCGCGGTCGAGCAGCTCGCCGGATGCGCCGTGCCCGCCTCGGCCCTGGAGTCGATCGTGCTGCCGTCCCGGGTGCCGGGATACGCGCCGTCGATGCTGGACGAGCTGACCGCGACCGGCGAGGTGATCTGGGCCGGTGCCGGCGCGCTGCCCGGGACCGACGGCTGGGTGTCACTGCACCTGGCCGACACCTGCGACCTGACCCTGCCGGACCCGGACGAGGCACTCGAGCTCGGCGAGGTGCACCAGGCGGTGCTGGACGCGCTGGCCGGCGGCGGCGCGTTCTTCTTCCGGCAGCTCAGCGACGCGGTGGCGCGCGAGGCCGGCCTGGTCGACGACGCGACGCTGACCACGGCACTGTGGGACCTGACCTGGGCCGGGCACCTCAGCAACGACACGCTCGGCCCGCTGCGGGCCCTGGTCGGCGGCGGCCGCGGCGCGCACCGGCCACGGCGGACCGCACCACGAGGCCGGGCTGCCCGCCCCGGGCGCCCGGCGATGCCCTCGCGCGGCGGTCCGCTGGTCGCGTCCGGGCGCTGGTCGTTGCTCCCGGCAAGGAACCCGGACCCGACCCGGCGCGCGCACGCGGCCGCGGAGAACCTGCTGGACCGGTACGGGATCGTCACCCGTGGCGCGGTGCTGACCGAGCGGACCCCGGGCGGGTTCGCGGCGGTCTACAAGGTGCTCAGCGCGTTCGAGGAGACCGGCCGCTGCCGGCGCGGCTACTTCGTGGCCGGGCTGGGCGCGGCCCAGTTCGCGCTGCCCGGTGCGGTCGACCGGTTGCGTGCCCTGGCCGACGTGGCCGGCAGCGGCGATGCGGCCGGGCGTCGTACCGGCGACGGCGCGCCGCGGGCCGTCGTGCTGGCCGCGACCGACCCGGCCAACCCCTACGGCGCGGCGCTGGCCTGGCCCGAGCGCGAGGCCGCCGGCGGGCACCGGCCGGGCCGCAAGGCGGGCGCGCTGGTCGTGATGGTGGACGGACACCTGGTCGTCTACGTCGAGCGCGGCGGGCGGACGGTGCTGAGCTTCACCGAGGACCCGGTGGTGCTGCAGCCGGCCGTCGACGCGCTCGCGCTGGCGGTCCGCGACGGCCACCTCGGCAAGCTGTCGGTGGAGACCGCCGACGGCGAGCAGGTCCGGCACACCGCGTTCGGGGACGCGCTGGCTAGGGCCGGCTTCCACGCCACCCCGCGCGGCCTACGGCTGCGGGCGTGATCCGCCGTCGCGCGGTTTCTGTCCGCGCCGTGCCCTAGGCTCGATGGCGAGTCGAACAGTTGTTCGAGCAACGTCGAAGGGCAGCACCGAGAGGACGGGCCGATGTGCATGATGTGTGAAGGCATGACCGAGCGGGAGTACTGGACCTACGTGCGCGGCCGGATCCTCGAGCACGGCTGGTTCCTCCAGGCCGTCGAGGGCGAGGACCACCGCAACCCGCCGTTCGCGTACACGGTCGGCCTGAGCCGGCTCGGCCACCCGGAGCTGATCGCCTTCGGCATGCACCCCGAGTGCGCGCACGCCGCGGTCGAGCCGCTGGTGCGGCAGGTCCTGGCCGGGCGCCGCTTCGACGAGGGCGACGACCTCACCGCCGTGTACGACGACCTGCCGCCCGAGCTGCTCCGGTTCCCGGACTCCTCGACCCACCTGTTCGTCGCCAACGACCTGTACCGTGCTCCCGGCCGCCCGCCGGTGCCCGCCCTCCAAGTCTTCTGGCCGTCCGAGATCGGCCTGCTCGAAGGCACGCATCGGCGGGCCGGCTGGGGGTAACCTCGGCGGGCGGGGGCCGAGCCATTCCGTGGGGGTACGCCGATGCCTGAGGGTGACACCGTCTGGCGGGTCTGCCACCGGTTGCACGAGGCGGTCGCCGGGCAGCGGCTGACCGGTTCGGACTTCCGGGTGCCGCAGCTCGCGACCAGTGACGTGACCGGCCGGACGGTGCTCGAGGTGGTGCCGCGCGGCAAGCACATCCTGGTCCGGCTGTCCGGCGGGCTGACGCTGCACAGCCACCTGATGCTGGAGGGCGCCTGGCACCTGTACCGGCCCGGTGAGCGCTGGCGCGGCGGTCCGTCGTACGAGATCAGGGTGGTGCTCACGACCGCGCCGTGGGTCATCGTCGGATACCGGCTGCCGGTGCTGGAACTGGTCCGCACCGACGCCGAGGCCGAGGTCCTCGGGCAGCTCGGGCCGGACCTGCTGGCCGCGCGGTTCGACCGGCGGCTCGCGATCGAGAACCTGGGCCGCGACCCGGACCGGACGATCAGCGAAGCGCTGCTGGACCAGACCAACGTGGCCGGGATCGGGAACATCTACCGCACGGAGGTGTGCTTCCTGGTCGGCGCGAATCCGTGGCGCCGGGCCGGTGAGGTCGACCTCGGCAAGGCGGTGGACCTGGCGCGGCGGCTGATGCGGGCCAACCTGCGGCGCGGCGCGCAGGTCACGACGGGTGTGGACCGGCCGGGCGCGCGCACCTGGGTCTACGACCGCTCGGGCAGGCCGTGCCGTCGATGCGGTACGACGATCCGCAGCGCACCCCTCGGGGAACCGCCGCACGACCGGACCAGCTACTGGTGTCCCCGCTGCCAGCCGGAGAGGTGAGGATCAGGCGGCGGAGGCGACGACGTCCTGCTCGGCCGTCGGGTGGGTCAGCACCAGCGGCGGCGTGTCGACGAGCGTCTTGTCGAGCAGCGCGGTCTCGCGGACCAGGGCCTCCTCGCGGGCCAGGTCCTCGCTCACCTCGGCGAACACCGCCGACAGCGGCACGTCCAGTGCCGTGCAGATCGACGCCAGCAGCTCGCTGGACGCCTCTTTCTGACCGCGCTCGATCTCGGACAGGTAGCCGAGGCTGACCCGGGCGTCAGCCGACACCTCACGCAGCGTGCGGCCCTGCCGCAGGCGCCGTCGTCGTAGCACGTCGCCGAGCAGGCCACGAACCAGGACCATGAGGTCAACTCCCTTCCGACCGGAGGCCAGTCTCGCACGGTAGGCCACCCACGGTACCCGGAGGCGGGTCACTATCCCTGTCAACCGTCCACGGGGTGTCCCCGAGCCGCATACTCATCGTCCGACTCGACGAGCTCCGCCGCCAGTCGCAACGCCGCCGCGAGCGCGCCGGCGCGCACCTCCGCCCGGCCGCCGGCCAGCCGCAAGGACCGCACCTCGGTCCCGCCGGGCCCGGAGGCCGCGACGTACACCTCGCCGGCCGGGTGCCCGTCCTGCGGGTCCGGCCCGGCGACCCCGGTGGTCGCGACGCCGTAGGTCGCGCCGAGCTGTTCGCGCACCCCGGCGGCCATCGCAGCGGCGGTGGCCGGGTGCACCGGCCCGTGCGCGTCGAGGACCTCGTCCGGGACGCCGGCCAGCCTGGCCTTGAGCTCCGTCGCGTACACCACGACTCCCCCGCGGTAGACCGTGGAGATCCCCGCGATGTCGGTGAGCGCGGCCCCGACCAGCCCGCCGGTCAGCGACTCGGCCGTCGCCAGCGTGGCGCCCCGCGCCTGCAGCGCGGCCACCAACCGCCCCAGCACCTGCGTCACCTCCAGCCTCTCGATCATCGGGCCCTTCCGCCCCGGCGTGTCGCCGCTCATCGGGCCCTTCTGCCCCGGGCCGCGGCACGCAGCCGCAGCGCGCGGCCGACGTAGTCCAGGCCGGTCACCACCGTCACGACCACCGCGACCGCCATCGTGGTCACGGCCGCCCAGTGCAACAGCGTGCCCCACCAGTGCGTGACCCCGCCGGCCTGCCAGGGCAGCAGGTACAGGCCCAGCGCGATCGCCTGCAGCACGGTCTTGGCCTTGCCGCCGCGGCTCGCCGGCATCACGCCGTACCGGATCACCCAGAACCGCAGCATGGTCACGCCCCACTCGCGGACCATGACGAGGATCGTCACCCACCAGCCGAGCTGGCCGAGCCAGGACAGCCCGATGAACGCGGCGCCGGTGAGCGCCTTGTCCGCGATCGGGTCGGCGATCTTGCCGAAGTTGGTGACCAGGTTGCGCTTGCGGGCCAGGTCGCCGTCGAACCGGTCGGTGACGATCGCGACCACGAACGCGGCGGTCGCCAGCAGCCGCCCGGCGACGTCCGCGCCGTCCTCGCGCAGCAGAAGCCAGGCGAACAGCGGGACCAGGGCGATGCGCAGCACCGTGAGAGCGTTGGCGATGTTCCAGACGCTCGGCGGCCCGACCGGCAGCTCGCCGGCGCCGGTCTCACCCGACACGGGCATCGCGCTACCCGGCACGGGCCAGCAGGTCGACGCCGTCGGCGCCGGCCACGGTCGCGGTCACGATCTCGCCGGCACGCGGTGTGCGGCCGGTCCCGGTCACCGTCGTACTGCCGTCGACCTCCGGCCCCTGGTGCGCGGCCCGGCCCTCGGCCTCGAACCCCCCGGCGGTCTGTTCGACGGACTCGACCAGCACCTCCACGGTCTCGCCGATCCGCTCCGCCGCCCGGTCGGAGGTGACCTCCTCGGCGAGCCGGCTGACGCGGTCCACGCGCTCGGCGATGGTGTCCTCGTCCAGCTTCCCGTCGTACGACGCGGCCTCGGTGCCGTCCTCGTCGGAGTACCCGAACACGCCGATCGCGTCCAGCCGGGACCGCTCCAGGAAGTCGCACAGGACGTCGACGTCGTCCTCGGCCTCACCCGGGAAACCGACGATGACGTTGCTGCGGATCCCGGCCGCGGGTGCCTGCTCGCGGATCCGCGCGATGAGGTCCAGGAACCGTTCGGCGTCGCCGAACCGGCGCATCCGGCGCAGCAGCGGCCCGGACGCGTGCTGGAACGACAGGTCGAAGTACGGCACCACGCCGGGGGTCGAGCACAGCGCGGTGATCAGCGTCGGGCGCATCTCGGCAGGCTGCAGGTACGACACCCGCACCCGGTCGATCCCGTCGGTGGCCGCGAGCTCCCCGACGAGCGTCTCCAGCAGCCGCAGGTCCCCGAGATCCTTGCCGTACGACGTGGAGTTCTCGCTGACGAGGAACACCTCGCGCACGCCCTGGCCGGCCAGCCACTCGGCCTCGCCGAGCACGTCGGTCGGCCGGCGCGACACGAACGCGCCCCGGAACGCCGGGATCGCGCAGAAGGCGCACCGCCGGTCGCACCCGGACGCCAGCTTCAGCGGCGCCACCGGCCCGCCGTCCAGCCGCCGCCGGACGACCCGCGGCCCACTGGCCGGTCCGACCGGTTCGCCGGTGGCCGGAAGGGACCGATCATCGGCGACACGCCGGGTCACAAGGGCCCGATCACTGGAGGTTGTGGCGTGGCCCGGGACCGAGACGGGGACGGGGGTGTCGGTGCGGGAGGCGGGGGCCAATGGGAGGAGTTTGCGGCGGTCGCGGGGGGTGTGTGAGACGTGCTTCGTGCCGGACAGGATCGAGCGGAGGCGACCGGCGATGTCGTCGTAGTCGTCGAAGCCGAGCACGGCGTCGGTCTCGGGGAGCGCGTCGGCCAGCTGCTCGCCGTAGCGTTCGGCCAGGCAGCCGACGGCGACCACCGCCCGGGCACGGCCGCCGTCCTTGTAGTCCGCGGCGGCCAGCAGCGTGTCGACCGAATCCTTCTTCGCCGCCTCGACGAAACCGCAGGTGTTGACCACGACGGTGTCGGCGTCGGCGGCGTCCTCGACGAGCTCGAAACCGCCGGTCTCGAGCCGGGCGGCCAGCTCCTCGGAGTCGACGTCGTTGCGCGCGCAGCCGAGGGTGACCAGGGCGACAGTGGTTTTCTTCATCGCAGACGAGTATGACGGTTCGCGGCTCGCCGGCCGCTACTCGCGCTTCTCGATCGTGCCGTCGAGCAGCACGTTGTAGCGCTTCGCCTTCGGGTACACCCGCTGGCCGTTCACGTACGTCCGCACGTTGCGGGGCTGCTCGATGGTGACCAGGATCATGCCCTTGTAGACGAGCGTCTGCTGCACACCCTTCGTCAGCGACCCGCTGAACAGCCGCTTGCCGTAGTAGTTCCGCATCGTCACGTAGGTGCCGTCGTGGTCGGCGACCAGCGTCAGCCGCACCGAGGTCGGCTTCGGCGTCGCGGTCGGCGTCACCGGCGCGGACGGCGTCACCGGAGCGGTCGGGGTCGGGGTGGTCACCGACGGGGTCGGCGAGCTGCCGGTCGCGGTCGCCTGGTTGTCGTCCGGCAGCGTGAACAGCCGGACCATGCCCCAGCCGAGCAGCGCGACCAGGATCGCGCCCAGCAGCACCGCCCAGCGCGGCCGGGCCCGCCGCACCGTCGGCGGCTTGACCTCCGCGCGCTCCTCGCGCCGGGTCGGCTGCGCCTCCGGAGCGGCGTGCTGCGCGTTGTACTCCGCGACCAGGGCCTCGCCGTCGGCGCCGAGCTCCTTGGCCAGCGACCGCAGGTGCCCGCGGGCGTAGAAGTTGCCGCCGCAGCGGCTGAAGTCGTCCGCCTCCATCGCGGACAGCATGCCCGGGCGGATCCGGGTCTTCGCGCTGAGCTCGTCCACGGAGAGGCCCGCCTTCTTGCGGGCCGCGGCGAGCTGCTCGCCGAGGGTCACGTGCTCCTCCGTGGTTTTCATATCGATCGACGTCACTCAGTACGACGTCTTACACGCTCGAGTTGTTCGATCAAAATCACACTTGCTCGGTCACCGGACACCGGTCGCCCGCCAGGGTGGTCAGCGCACTGACCACGGCAGGCTCCGACGGCGTCGCGGCCACCCCGAACGGTACCGCGAGCGATGATCCGGTCAGCCGCCGGTTGGTGTCCACCAGCTTCCGCGTGGCGCGCCGGCCGTCCTTGGCGATGCCCGCGACCACGGGTCCGGGGTCGGACAGGTGTACGGCGATCATGCCGTCGTCCAGCAGGTGCCGCCGGGGCAGCACCTGCACGGACTCGATGTCCTGCCACGGCGAGCCGATCCAGTCCGCACCGATCCGCAGCCGGATCCCGGTAAAGTCCGCGACCAGCAGCGGCTTCGCGCGCAGCGCCCGGAGGCTGCGCAGCGCCAGGATCGCGAAGCAGCTCGCCGCCAGCCACCGCCAGGCCGACCCGATCCCGCCGCCGACCGACAGCGCGGCGATCGCGAACAGCAGCGCCACCAGCCCGGCGCCCGCCGCCAGGAACGCGTTCAGCCGGACCGCCGGCCGCACGCTGAACTCCCCCGCCTGCGCCGGCGCGTCCGGCGCGTCACCCGGCAGGTCGTCGACCGGGCCGTCCACGGTACCTTCCGTCGTACGCTTCCGGGCGGTCAACGTCACCACGGTTTCGCGTTCGGCCGCATCACCCGGAACCGCGGACGCTGGTGACGCCGGCCGTCGTGCCGGCTCGGTCTGGAGCTGGGGGCGACCAGCCAGCTGGTCGACGCGGCGGTCCGTCAACACAGCTTTGCGTTCGGCCGGATCACCCGGAACCGCGGACGCTGGTGACGACGGCCGTCGTGCCGGCTCGGTCTGGAGCTGGCGGCGACCAGCCATATTGTCGACGCGGCGGTCCGTCAACACAGTTCACTCTCCTCGCAGGGTCGCGATGAAGTCCTCGAGGTCGTCGGGTTTCACCAGGACGTCACGAGCCTTCGATCCCTCACTCGGACCGACGACGCCGCGGCTCTCCAGGATGTCCATCAGCCGGCCCGCCTTCGCGAAACCGACTCGCAGCTTGCGTTGCAGCATCGACGTGGAGCCGAACTGCGTCGACACGATCAGCTCCGCGGCCTGGCAGACCAGGTCGAGGTCGTCGCCGATCTCGTCGTCCAGCTCCCGGCTCGGGCCGGCCGCGGCGGTGACGTCCTCGCGGTACGTCGGCTGCAGCTGCGTCTTGCAGTGCCCGACGACCGCGCGGATCTCGCCCTCGGTGACCCAGGCGCCCTGGATGCGCAGCGGCTTGCTCGACCCCATCGGCAGGAACAGCCCGTCGCCCTGGCCGACCAGCTTCTCCGCGCCGGGCTGGTCCAGGATGACCCGGCTGTCGGCGAGCGACGAGGTCGCGAACGCCAGCCGGGACGGCACGTTCGCCTTGATCAGGCCGGTCACGACGTCGACCGACGGCCGCTGGGTGGCGAGCACCAGGTGGATGCCCGCGGCCCGGGCGAGCTGGGTGATCCGGACGATCGAGTCCTCGACGTCGCGCGGGGCGACCATCATCAGGTCGGCCAGCTCGTCGACGACGACCATCAGATAGGGGTACGGCGCCAGCTTGCGCTCGCTGCCGGCCGGCGGCTGCACCTTGCCGGCCCGGACCGCCTTGTTGAAGTCGTCGACGTGGCGGAAGCCGAAGGCCGCCAGGTCGTCGTACCGCAGGTCCATCTCGCGCACGACCCACTGCAGCGCCTCGGCCGCCTTCTTCGGGTTCGTGATGATCGGCGTGATCAGGTGCGGGATGCCCTCGTAGTTGTTGAGCTCGACCCGCTTCGGGTCGACCAGCACCATCCGGACCTCGTCCGGTGTGGCCCGCATCAGGATCGAGGTGATCAGCGAGTTGACGAAGCTCGACTTGCCGGAGCCGGTGGCGCCGGCGACCAGCAGGTGCGGCATCTTCGCCATGTTCGCGACCACGAAGCCGCCCTCGACGTCCTTGCCGAGCCCGGCCACCATCGGGTGATGGTCGTTGCGGGCCGTCGCGGACCGGATCACGTCGCCGAGGCTGACGATCTCCTTGTCGGTGTTCGGGATCTCGATCCCGATCGCGGACTTGCCCGGGATCGGCGACAGGATCCGCACGTCGGCACTGGCCACGGCGTACGCGATGTTCTTGCTGAGCGCGGTGACCTTCTCGACCTTGACCGCCGACCCCAGCTCCACCTCGTAGCGGGTGACCGTCGGGCCGCGGGTGTAGCCGGTGATCTGGGCGTCGATGCCGAACTGGTCGAACACCTCGGTGAGCCGTTCGACCACCTGGTCCGACGCCTTGGTCCGGGTCTTGTGCACCGAGCCGGGCTTGAGCACCTGGCCATCGGGCAGGGTGTAGGTGATGTCGCCGGACAGGCTGAGCTGCTCGACCCGCTGCGGCAGCGGCGTGTGCGGCGGCGGCTCGGCGTGCGACTCCGGCTTCCTGCCATCGGCGTTGTCCGTAGCAACGAAATCCGGTACGTCGAGGGGTGCCGGCTCGTCCGCGGGCTCCAGCGCCTTCGGCTTCCTGCCGCGCTTGAACAGCTCGCGGCCCTCGAGGACCGGCGAGTCGTACGGCTTGGAGTCGCTCGTCTCGCCGTCCGGCGGGGTCTTGGCCTGGCGGCGCTGCTTGCGGCTCAGCCGGACCGTGTCCTCGGTGTCCGGACCGGCCGGCTCGCGGGTGTCGCCGCGGTCGTGCTCCGGCAAGTGCGCGTGGCCGCGCAGCACGTCGTACGCGTGCCGGACCCGCTCCGGGATCAGGTGCACCGGCGTGCCGGTGACGACCAGCGCGCCGAAGATGCCGAGCAGCACCAGCAGCGGCGCCGCGACGTACTGGGTGAGCAGGTCGGACAGCAGCGAGGAGACGACGTAGCCGATCGCGCCGCCGGCCTCCCGCAGCGTGCCCTGCGCGTCCGGGTCGCCGGGGCGCGGCAGGCCGTGCGCGATGTGCACCAGGCCGAGGACGCCGAGCAGCATCGCGGACCAGCCGATCACCTGCCGGCCGGCCGGGCCGTTGCGGTCCGGGTGCCGCAACGTGCGCCAGGCGGCGACGAGCAGCAGCAGCGGCACCGCCCAGCCGACCACGCCGACGCTGCCGTTCACCACGGTGCGGACCGCGTTGCCGGCGTCACCGGGGAGGTTCCACCACACGCCGGCCGCCACCACGACGGCCAGGCCGATCAGGCCCAGGCCGGCGCCGTCGCGCCGGTGCGCCGGGTCCAGGTCGCGGGCGCTGTTGCCGACCCCGCGGACGATCCCGCCGACCAGGTGCGCCAGGCCTAGCCAGACGCGGACCAGGCCGCGGCCGATGCCGAGCATGAACAGCGCGAACGGACCGGGGCCCGATTGGGGCTGCCGGTACGTACGGGTGCCGGACCGCGCAGTCGTTCCACTGCGGGCCTTGCTCTGCCCACGCCTCTGGGCGCCTGACGGACGAGGACGGGTACCCCCCGACGGCCGGCCCTGGTCGGACCTGCCCGCCTTCGAGTTCCGCGCCCGCGCCGGGGAAGTCGTGCGGGTCGCCATATCCGGCAGGTTACCCCGGCAGCCACTGCAGTCACACGTGTCACACGCCGGTGACGCCGTCCAGGTGCTCGCGGACGATGTCGGCGTGCCCGTTGTGCTGGGCGTACTCCCCGATCATGTGCAGGTAGACCATCCGCAGCGAGTAGTCGTCCTGGCCGGCCTCGAACACGTCGTCCAGGTCCAGCCCGGCGGCGGCCGCGTCGGCCTGCCGCATCTCGGCCAGCAACGCGTCGTACTCCTGCTCGGCGCGCGCGGGGTCCAGGTCGTCGAAGTCCTCGTCGCGGCGCTCGGGGTCACCGAAGCCGAACAGCGGCTCGACGTCCTGCTCGGCCACCCGCTGCCGGAACCAGACCCGCTCCACCTTGGTCAGGTGCCGGATCAGGCCGAGCAGCGAGAGGTTGGACGGTGCGGCGGCGCGGGTGGCGAGCTGCTCGCCGGTCAGGCCGGCGCACTTCGCGAGGAAGCTCTCCCGGTACCAGCGCAGGTAGCCCTCGAGCATCTCGCGCTCGCCGGCGACGGTCGAGCCGCCCTTGCGGTCGACCTCAGGTGCGGTCCAGGTCACCCGCGCGACCCTACCGTGCGATCGGGGCCTCCTCTCGCCGTGCTCCTCGTACGCGCATCACCCGCCCTGCCAGCCGGTGCCTGCGTGTATTGATAAGGTGACGATAAGCTAACAGGAAACTTTCCTAAGAGAAAGCCCTCGATTACGCTCACGATGTTCGACGGTTTCAGGAAGAGGCACTCCATGGCTGGACGCCCCGGCACGCCGCAGCTGCTGCGCGAGCTCAACGACCGCGCCGCGCTGGACCTGCTGATCAGCTCCGGCCCGCTGACCCGGGCCCAGATCGGCGCGTGCACCGGGCTGTCCAAGGTCACCGCCTCGCAGCTGCTCGCCCGGCTGGAGGACCGCGGCCTGGTCGCCGTGGTCGGCGAGCAGCCGAGCGGCCGCGGCCCGAGCGCCGCGCTGTACGGCGTGGTCCCGTCGAGCGCGTACGTCGCCGGCCTGGACTTCGGCCCGCAGGCGGTCACCGTCGCGGTGGCCGACATCACCGGCGCGACCACCGCGGAGGTGACCGCCGACCCGAACGGCCTCGAGGACCCGGCGCGGGTGGTGCGCGACGCGCTCACCCGGGCCTGCGACACCGCCGGCGTGGCGCTGAGCCGGCTGCACGCCGTGGTGATCGGCACCCCGGGCGTGGTCGACCCGCGGACCGGCGACGTGCGGTTCGCGTTCGACCTGCCGCACTGGCACGAGGGTGTGCTCGGCCTGCTGCGCTCGGAGCTGCGGCGGCCGGTGCTGATCGAGAACGACGTGAACCTGGTCGCGGTCGCCGAACGGGAGTACGGCTGCGGGCGGACCACGGACGACTTCGCGCTGGTGTGGATCGACCGCGGCGTCGGGCTCGCGGTGATGCTGGACGGGCGACTGCGCCGCGGCCGGGCCGGCGCGGCCGGCGAGATCGGCTACCTGCCGGTGCCCGGGGTGCCGCTGCCGGACGCGGTGCGCGAGTCGGCGTCCTGGGGCCAGCCCGCGCTGGCGGGCGGATTCGGCTCGCTGGTCAGCGCGGACGCCGTGCTCGAGCTGGCCCGCGCCCACGGCGTGGCCGGCGCGACCGCCGTGGACTGCGTCCGGGCCGCGAACGCGGAGTTCCTCGCCGAGCTGGCGCGGCGGATCTCGTACGGCGTGGCCGCGGTCAACATCGTGCTCGACCCCGGCCTGCTGGTGCTGGCCGGCGCGCTCGGCGCGGCCGGCGGCACCGCGCTGGCCGCCGCGGTGGAGCGCGAGGTCGGCAGGCTGTGCCCCACCGACCCCCGGGTCGTCGTCACCCGGGTGAACGGCAACCCGGTGCTGCGCGGCGCGCTGCACAGCGCGCTGGAACGGGCGCGCGAGGACGTGTTCTCGTCGATCGGAGTGGGCGACACGCCCCGGCCTTGACAACCGGTCCGGGGGCCGGAATGTTTGCCGTGGCATCCCCGCCCTGCCCGCCGTGCCTCCCCCACCTGGAGGACGGCACACATGTTCAAGCGCAAATGGCACCTCGCGGCGCTCGTCGCCGCGTTGGCCGCCCTGGTCGTCGGCGTCCTGGCGCTCCCCGCGAACGGCGCGGGCAGCGTGACGGCGACGTTCAGCAAGGGCTCCGACTGGGGCACCGGCTACGAGGGCAAGTACACGATCGCCAACGGCACCAGCTCCGCGATCACCTCGTGGACCGTCGAGTTCGACCTCGCGGCCGGCAGCACGATCACCAGCCTGTGGGACGCGACGTACTCGACCAGCGGCCAGCACGTCACGGTCCGCAACGCGTCCTGGAACGGCACCGTGGCCGCCGGCGCGACGGTCAGCTTCGGCTTCAACGTCGGGTACTCCGGTACCTACACCGCGCCGGCGAACTGCACGATCAACGGCTCGCCGTGCTCCGGCGGCGGCACACCCACCCCGACTCCGACGACGACGTCGCCCACCACGTCGCCGTCACCGACTCCGACGCCCACGACGACCACGCCGACCACCACCACTCCCCCGCCGACCGGCGGCGCCAAGGTGCTCGGCTACTTCGCCGAGTGGGGCGTGTACGGCCGCAACTACCACGTGAAGAACATCCAGACGAGCGGCTCGGCGGACAAGCTGACGCACATCAACTACGCGTTCGGCAACGTCACCAACGGGCAGTGCGCGATCGGCGACAGCTACGCCGACTACGACAAGTTCTACGACGCGGCGTCCAGCGTGGACGGCGTGGCCGACTCGTGGGACGCGGGCGCGCTGCGCGGCAGCTTCAACCAGCTGCGCAAGCTCAAGAAGCTGCACCCCGGACTGAAAGTGATCTGGTCGTTCGGCGGCTGGACCTGGTCCGGCGGGTTCGGACAGGCGGCCGCCAACGCGGCGGCGTTCGCCGACTCCTGCTACAAGCTGGTCGAGGACCCGCGCTGGGCGGACGTGTTCGACGGCATCGACATCGACTGGGAGTACCCCAACGCCTGCGGCCTGTCCTGTGACACCAGCGGGTACGGCTCGTTCAAGACGCTGATGTCCGCCCTGCGGTCCCGGTTCGGCTCCGACGCGCTGATCACCGCGGCGATCACGGCCGACGGCACGTCGGGCGGCAAGATCGACGCCGCGGACTACGCCGGCGCCTCGCAGTACGTCAACTGGTACAACGTGATGACCTACGACTACTTCGGCGCCTGGGCCGCGCAGGGCCCGACGGCTCCGCACTCGCCGCTGACGTCGTACAGCGGGATCCCGGTGCCGGGCTTCTACTCCGACGCCGCGATCCAGAAGCTCAAGTCGAAGGGCGTCCCGTCCGGCAAGCTGCTGCTCGGCATCGGCTTCTACGGCCGCGGCTGGACCGGTGTGACCCAGGCGGCGCCCGGCGGCTCGGCGACCGGCCCCGCGCCGGGCACGTACGAGCAGGGCATCGAGGACTACAAGGTGCTCAAGTCCAGCTGCCCGGCCACCGGGACCGTGGCCGGCACGGCGTACGCCTACTGCGGCAACAACTGGTGGAGCTACGACACCCCGGCCACGATCGGCGGCAAGATGACCTACGCCCGCGGCCAGGGCCTCGGCGGCGCCTTCTTCTGGGAGCTGTCCGGCGACACCGGCAACGGCGAGCTGGTCACCGCCATCTCGGGCGGCCTCCACTGATTCCGATCATCGGGCCGTTCTGACCCGGCGTGTCGCCGTTCATCGGTCCCGTTCGACCAGGCCAGGCCGGTACGACGTACCGGCCCGGCCTGGTGCCGGATCAGCCCGAGCAGCGACAGCGTCGACGGCGGCGCGGTGCGGTCGGCGAGCTGCTCGCCGGTCCGGTCGATGTCGGGGCGCGGTCCAGGTCACCGGCGCGTCCTCCGCTATCAGGTCGCCGGCCCGCTCTCCGGCCTGTCAGCCGATGACCGAGAGGATCTGGTCGCAGAAGTTCTCGCCGGTGATGTCGTCCTTGCCGGGGTCCTTGATCTCCCGCTCCGAGATGAGCTCATCGTCCGAGGGGTCGGTGGGGGTGCCGCCGTCGTCGACCAGGAACTCCAGC
>DASXRB010000346.1:0-2918 GCA_036506875.1 Kribbellaceae bacterium
CGCTCGCGTCGAGTGGCACCTCGAGCACGTACCCCTGTCCCTTGGTGCCGGTTGTCTTCCGTGCCGCCATGCTGCTACCCCCTGTAGGCAAAGGGGTGCCAGAGGGCACGGAAAGAGAAGGTGCGAACGGCGAACCGGCCGTTCCAGCAGATTTGCCCCCGGCAATCCCCCGATTACCTAGAGAGTGCGCCCGGTCTCACAGCGTGTCAAGCCAAATCGCAGCCGCCTGCACACGCAGTGCTTCCGGTCCAGACTGGAGGCATGGCGGACCGGCGCCTGAAGGAGTATGAGCGCAAGCGCGACTTCGGCAAGACCGTGGAGCCGCGTGGCGGACGGCGGCGGCGCAAGAAGGACGAACCGCCGATCTTCGTGATCCAGAAGCACGACGCGCGGCGGCTGCACTACGACGTCCGGCTCGAGGTGGACGGGGTGCTGAAGTCGTGGGCGGTGCCGCGCGGGCCGTCGATGAACCCGGCCGAGAAGCGGCTCGCGGTGCCGACAGAGGACCACCCGATGGAGTACGCGTCGTTCGAGGGCCTGATCGCGCCCGGTGAGTACGGTGGCGGCGCGGTGATCGTCTGGGACGCCGGTGTGTACGACGCCCTGCCACACTCCGACGGCACCGAGCGGGACATGGCGAAGGCCATCGATGACGGGCACTTCAAGGTGTGGCTGCACGGGGTGAAGCTCAACGGTGGCTGGGCGCTGACGCGGACGAGCGATGACGGCAACTGGCTGATGGTCAAGCTCAAGGACGGCAAGGCGGACGCCCGGCGCAACCCGGTCTCGACCCAGCCGCGCTCGATCCTCACCGACCGCACCATCGAGGACGTCAAGAAGGGCCGCTGACGACTACTTCTTGCGCTGCCACCACCGGCGCTTGGGCAGTTCGTCAGGCTCCAGCGGCGGCGGCACCGGCGGCGCGGAGTCCTTCGTGATCCGCTCGCCGGACTCGGTGTCATACGCCGTGACGCCGAGCGCCCGGGCCAGGTCGAGCACCACCGGGATCCCGCCGGCATCCTCGAGGTAGAACGACAGGTCCCGCACCTGGACGCCTTTGCCGACCGTGACCTCGACCCCCCGGATGCGGACCCAGCGCGGGTCCGAGGTGTCCGCCTCCGGCGCGGCTTCCCGGATCCGCGCCACCACCTCCTCGGCCGTCCCGATCGGTGGCGGCGTGTAACCGTCGGGTACGTCGTCGAGCCGGCGTACCCCGGGTGGTGCGGTCATCGCGTACACGGCCCAGGTCATGAAAGTCAGCAGGCCAAAGGAGGCCTCGGTCCTCGCGCATGCCTTGACACGTATATACGCGGTGAGGCATATTTGTGCCATGACCGAACGGACCTGGGCCGCGCTGGTGGATCCGAACCGGCGGGCGCTGCTCGATGTGCTGCGCGAGCGGGACAGCTCGGTGAACGAGCTCGTCGCGCGGCTGCGGCTGACCCAGCCGCAGGCCTCCAAGCACCTGCGGGTGCTGCGCGAGGCCGGGCTGGTGCGGGTGCGCCGCGACGCGCAGCGGCGGGTGTACGCCGTGGACCCGGGACCGATCGCCGAGCTGGACCGGTGGCTGGCGCCGTACCGGCGGTTGTGGAACGAGAGCCTCGACCGCCTCGGTGAGCACCTGGACCGCTCGGCGCGGACCGAACCGGAGGAGCAGTCATGACCGATCACGGAACCTTTGTCGAGCGCGACGGCCGCCCGGCCGTGCGGTTCGAGCGGACCTACCCGCACCCGATCGAGCGGGTGTGGGGCGCGGTCACCGAACCGGAGGAGCTGAAGCACTGGTTCCCGTCGCCGGAGGTGTCGTACGACGCCCGGGTCGGCGGGCGGATCGAGCTCGGCGGTGACCCGAACATCGACTCGTCGGAGGCGACGGTGCTGGCATGGGACCCGCCGCACCGCTTCGCGTTCCAATGGGGCCCGGACGAGCTGCACTTCACCCTGGAGAGCATCCCGGAGGGCTGCCGCTTCGAGCTGGTCAACGTGCTGTCGGAGAAGAACACCGCCGCTCGCAACGCCGCCGGCTGGGAGGTCTGCCTGGCCGAGCTGGGCAAGCTGGTCGCCGGCACCCCGGGCAGCGGGCCACAGTCCGAGGACACCCTGCCGTTCGACCCGCTGTACGACGCCTACGTCGCGGCCGGCGTCCCGTCCGGCGCCGCCATCCCGGGCCGCTGAGCCCGGGACGGTCGCCGGCGGCGTCCGTATCCTGACCGGGTGGCCGGACTGCTCGTCGTACACCACTCGCCGACGCGGTCGCTGCGCTCGCTCACCGACGCGGTGGTCGCCGGCGCGCACGACCCGGAGCTGGCCGGCGTGGACGTCGTCGTCCGGCCGGCACTGGAGGCGACCGCGGACGACGTGCTGGCCGCGGACGGCTACGTGCTCGGCACGTCGGCGAACTTCGGGTACATGAGCGGCGCGCTCAAGCACTTCTTCGACTCGACCTTCCTGGCGGTCGGCGGCGCGCTCGACGAGTCGGGCGGCGCGACCGAGTCAGCGGGCGTTACCAAGGGTCGCCCGTTCGGGCTTTACGTGCACGGTCGCTACGACCTCACCGGCGCGGTCCGGTCGGTCATGTCGATCACCGGCGCCCTCGGCTGGAAGCAGTCGTACGACGTGCTGGAGGTGCTGGGCCCGGTCGAGGACGAGCATCTGACCCGGGCCTACGAGCTGGGTGCCACGATCGCGGCGCTGGTCGGCTCCTGACCCGGCGCCCGCGTCAGCGTTCGCGTCGTACGAAGGGGAAGGCCAGGGTGGAGCGGATGTTCTGGCCGGTAAGCAGCATGACCAGCCGGTCGACGCCGATGCCGAGCCCGCCGGTCGGAGGCATCGCGTACTCCAGCGCGGACAGGAAGTCCTCGTCGAGCGACATCGCCTCGGCGTCGCCTGCGGCGGCCTTCAGGGACTGCTCGGTGAGC
>DASXRB010000347.1:0-3131 GCA_036506875.1 Kribbellaceae bacterium
CCGTCTGCGCGACCTGGAGGTACGACGCCAGCACCCGGCGGACCGCGTCCCGCCGCTCGTCCGCGCTGTCGGCGGCCTCGGCCCGCTCCGCGGCGTACAACCGCAGCAGGTCGTGGAGCCGGTAGCGGTCAGCGCCGGACCGCTCGAGCAGGTGCGCCATCCGCAGCTCGCGCAGCAGGCGCGCGCAGGTGGCCTGGCCCTGCCCCGTCAAGCCGGCGGCGATGGCCGGCGTCAGCTCGGGCCCCGGGAACAGCCCGAGCCGGCGGAAGACCAGCTGCGCCGCCGGCTGCAACGCGTCGTACGAGACCGCGAACGCATTCCGCACGCTCAGGTCGGGGTCGCCGTCCACGGCCAGCTCACTGAGCCGCTCGGCGGAGTCCAGCTCGCTCACCAACCGGTTGATCGGCGCCTCGGTGTGCCCGGACAGGTTCGCGGCCGCGATCCGCAACGGCAGCGGCAGCCCGCCGCACAGGGTGACCAGCCGCGCGGCGGCCTCGCTCTCGCGGTCCACCCTTTCGTCGCCGAGCACCGCCCGCAGGACGGCAAGGGAGTCGGGTGGCGCCATCGGCGCCAGCTCCACCACCCGCGGGTCGTGCGACACCGCGAGACCGCCCAGCGCGGCCCGGCTGGTGACGACCGTCAACGATCCGCCCGTGACGGTGAGCAGCGGCCGCACCTGCGGCGCGTCCGCCGCGTTGTCGAGTACGACGAGCACCCGGCGCTCGGCGAGCAACGAGCGGTAGAGCCCGGTGCGCTGCGCCTCGTCCGGAGGCAGCTGGTCGCCGGGCACGCCGAGCGCACGGAGAAACCCGGCCAGTGCCTCCGCCGGAGTCACGGACCGGTCCGCGGAGTAGCCACGCAGGTCGACGTACAGCTGACCGTCCGGGAACCGGTCGCGGACCGCCCGCGCCCAGTGCACGGCGAGCGTGGTCTTCCCGCAGCCGGCGGTCCCGTTGACGACGATCAGCGACGTCTGTCCGAGCAGCTCGTCGAGCCTGCGGAGCTCGTCGCGGCGGCCGGCGAACGTGCTGATGCCGGCCGGTAGCTGAGCGGGAGTCAGCGGCCGGCGCCGCGCGACCGGGGCCGCGCCGGGTGTCTCGCCGGCCAGGATCGCGGCCTCGATCCGGCGCAGCTCCGCCCCGGGTTCGAGCCCGAGCTCGTCGACCAGGTGCCGGCGCGCCGCCTGGTACGCCTCGAGTGCCTCTGCCTGCCGGCCACCGCGGTGCAACGCGATCATCAGCAGCGCGTGGAAGCGTTCGCGGAGTGGGTACCGGGCCGCCGCGTCGGACAGGTCGGCGATGACGGCGGCACCCTCACCGCGGTCCAGCTCGGCGGCGTACAGCTCCTCCAAGGCGGCCAGACGCTGTTCGGTGAGCCGCAGCGCCTCGTCTCCGACGGCGGCGATCGCGGTGAGGTCCGCGTACGGCTCACCGCGCCACAGGTCGACGGCCTCCCGGAGCAGCGCGACGGTGCGGTCCTTGTCGGTGGTCTCGGCCGCCTCCCGCCGGAGCAGGTCGAACCGCTCGACGTCGAGCTCGCCGGGCAGCACCCGGAGGACGTACGACCCGTGCTGGTGCTTCAGGCGCTCCGGGTCCCCGAGCTCCTTGCGCAGCCGGAACGCGAGCAACCGCAGCCGCTGGGCCGTGACGTCGGTCTGCGGCTCGTCCCACAGCGCGCCGATCAGCGTCTCGGCCGGCACCGGCGCGTTCGCGCGGATCAGCAGCACACCCAGCAGCCGTCGCAGCATCGGCGCCGTCACCAGGCGGCCTTCGCCGGTGACTACGCGTAGCGGACCCAGTGCCGAGAACTCCATGGGATTGCCTCCCCCGAGACGCGCGGGGAGTCTACCCGCCCGCCGGTAGGCGGCCAGGGCACCGGGCCGTCCTCCGCAGGGGTAGCCGGTCGACGGTGCGGGCACAGCCGAGGGGAGCGGCGCAGCCCGCGCGCCACTCCCCTCGGTGCCCTCACCGCGCCAAGGGTCAGCCGAACACCGCCCTCGCCGGGCTGGTCCAGCCGTTGCCGATGGTGACCACGGACTCCCACGGGGAGTTCGGCTTCCCCGTGTTCGGCCAGGCACGAAGCAGGCCGCTGTTGTTGAACTCGTTGATCCCGATCAGCTCCGCCATCCCGTCGCCGTTCAGGTCGGCGAGCCTGTAGCGGGCCGGATCCGCGGTTCCGGCCGGCAGCACCTCGACGGCGGTGTCCCACATCGCGCTGGTGCCGAACTGGCCGTTGTTGTGCTGCACCTTGCTGGTGCCGTTCGCGCCCATGCCGATGCCGACCAGATCGGCCCGGCCGTCGCCGTCCATGTCACCGAACCTGGCACGGTTCGCGGTCCAGCCGTAACCGATGACGAACGGATCCTCCGTCCACGGGTAACCCGGCCGGGTGTCGAAACCACTCGTGTTCCGCCAGGCCCGGATCCGGCCGTCGTTCTGACCGTCGACGTTGATCAGCTCGGCCCGGCCGTCGCCGGTCAGGTCGGCGAAGAACACCTTGGTGCCGTCGTACCAGCCGCTGCCGATCTCGATCCTCGTTCCCCAGGTCCCGCCCGGGAACGAGCCGGTGTTGTGCCAGGCGTACATGATGCCGTCGCCGTGCATGTTGATCTCGATCAGCTCGGACCTGCCGTCGCCGTCCAGGTCGGCGAACTTGACCTGGTCGCCGTTCGGGTAGCAGCACGCGTTCCCCGTGTTCTTCTGGTTCCACGGCCAGCCCGGGAAGTTGCGCGTGTTGTCCCAGACGTCGAGCGAGTTGTTCACGTCCGCCAGGTCCGCGTACGCGTCGCCGTTGATCGACGCACCCGCCGGCGCGCTCTGCTGACCGGCCCGATCCGTGCGATTCAGCTCTTTGATCTCGGCGGCGGACAGCGCCCGGGAGAACGTGCGGACCTCGTCGACGAAGCCGTCGGTGAAGTCGACCTGGGCCCCGTTCCACTTGGCCCGGCCGACCGTGGTGGGACCCGCCGCGATCGCCGGAATGGTGACGTCGGACAGTACGCCCGCCAGTTCGCCCTGGACGTAGACGCGCAGCTGGTGCGCCGGCGCGTCGTACACACCGGTCACGTGCGTCCAGCCGAGACGCACCGGCACGTTCGCGCCGACGATCCGCAGGCCGCCGGTGCCCGCGTA
>DASXRB010000348.1:0-4899 GCA_036506875.1 Kribbellaceae bacterium
TGGCGGGCATCCGGCACATCCTGGCGCTGCAGTCCGAGGTGGACGACCTGCGCGCCAGGGTGAACCAGCTGCTCGCCGAGGTCCAGCGCGGCGCCGGCCAGCCGAGCTCGCAACGCCTCGGCCGCGTCTTCTCCGCGGGCCCCGGCGGCGACGTCATCGCCATGGGCCGCGCCGTCCACACCACCGTCCGCTGGATCCGCGGCGGTCAGCCCCTCGAGCTGGGGCCCGGCTGACCTTCACGCGCGACGGCCGGCTGGTCGGCGGCGGCGAGGGCAGCGAGCGCGCGCTCGGCGTGCGGTCGGCCAACGAGCTGGAGACCGGTTGGAGCACCGGCGTCCGTGAGCCCGGCGGGCAGGCTGATCGCCGGGTGGCCGCTGAGGTTGAACGCCCAGGTCAACGCCACGGACATGACCGTGCCCGGCCCCTCGTGCCCGTGCGGTGGGTTCGGCGTCGTCGGAGTGGCGAGCAGATCGGCCGATCCGAACAGGGCGCCGAGCCGTGCGTCGTTGGCCGCTCGCAGCTCGGCCGCGGCGCCCGGTGACGCGGCATCAGGCTGTCCGCGGCGGCCGGCAGGATGCCGCAGAGCGGACCAAGCGGGCGCAGGATCGTGAAGCTCGACGGTCGCCACGACCTCCTCCAGCCACCCCGCCTCGATCAGCCGGTCCAGGGCCTCCCGGGCCGTGCGCGCGATGTCCGTCGCCGTCGCCGCGTATCCGAGATCGGCCGACCAGGCGACCCGCGGCGGCCGCGCCGGTTCGGGCGGCCCGCCAGTGCCGCAGACCGCATCGAGCCACAGCGAGAGATCGTCGCCGTGCCGCGCCAGTGGTCCGGCGACGTTGAGGCCGGCGCGGTCCCGGGCCGGCGAACTCCCGTTCGACGGCTTCAACCCGAGGACTCCGCACCAGGCCGCGGGAATGCGGACCGAGCCGGCGCCGTCGCTGCCCGTCGCGAGCGGCACCATCCCCGTCGCCACCGCGACAGCCGACCCTGCCGACGAGCCGCCCGGCGTCCACAGCGGATTGTGCGGGTTAAGCGTGGGGCCGCGTTCAGTCGACCCCCAGGTCTGCCATGGCGTGCCGCGTCCCGGTGTGGACGTCGCGCCGACCGGTACGCACCCGGCGTTCAAGAGCCGGCGGCTCTGGGCCGACGACAGGCCCTCGGACGCCTTCACCCCGATCGGCACTCCGGCCAGCGGCAGCCGGCGCCCCTGCCGCACCGCCCGATCGACCGATCCGGCGATGGCCCGCGCGCGATCCGGCCAGACCTCCGTGAACGCTCTTACCTCCGGATCGACCTCCGCGATCCGCCGCGTCGCCGCCGCCACGCACTCGGCGGCCGACAGCTCGCCTCGGGTCACGGCATCGGCGATACCGGCCGCGGACAGTCCGAGGTAGGTGGGTTCATCGACCACACCTCAAGTCTGGGCTACCGCGCGGGGCCACCGTCGCCACGCCCGATGCCGCGTCGGTGGGCGGACTCGGCGTGTGCTGCCGCACCGACTCCCGCGCCGGAGACCGCCCCTGATGCCGGAGCGAGACTGCTCAGGGCCGCGACGTCGCCCCGCGACAGGTACGGCGCCGGCCGGCAGGTCCACGGCTGCCGGGAGGGGTCCGCGTCCTGGCGCACCGCGCGATCCATCAGCACGGCCATCTCCACCGGTCCGATTCCACCGGGGACCGGGGTGATGTGCTGCGGGATCTGCTTGGCGTCCGGGTGGATGTCGCCCGCGATGCTGCCGTCCTCCTGGGGCATGAACCCGGAGTCGACGACCAGCCGGTGGTGAGGACGCAGGTGGTCGGCGGTGAGTATGTGCGGGTTGCCCGTCGCCGAGACGACGATGTCGGCGTTCCGCACCTGTGCCAGGTCGTCGCCCGCGTCGAGCGGCATGACACGGTGGCCCTCGGCTTCGAGCAGCCGCACCACGCCGCTGCCGACGAAGCCGCGAGCGCCGACGACGGCGATGGTGGGGCTGTCCTGCGCGAACGGCCGGACTACGCGCACGATGCCGTCGGCGGTCGCGCAGGCTTCCTGCATCGACCGTTCGCCGAGCAGGCCGTCGATGTCCTTACGAGGGTCGAGGCGCTGCACGACAGGCGCGAGATGCGGAGGTGGCGGGTACTGCACGATGACCGCCGACGTCGCCGGATCCGCGTTGCGCCGGTCGATCAGGGCCGCGAACTCAGCGGCGCTGGTCGACCGCGGCAGCACGGTGTGGTCGACGTCGTAGCCCAGATGCGTGAACGCCTTCACCTTCTGCTCGGCCGAGACCCGCGACGCCTCCATGCGCCGCTTCCACAGCGACGGGTCGGAGGCGTCCGCCTCGAACCTGATGACCGAGACGCGCTTGTGCTGCGCGGCGATCGTGTCGCGGTACGGCGCGAGGTCCTCGCGCACCGAGCGCAGCACCGACGCGCCGGAGAACTCCCTGGTCGGTGGCAGGGTCATGCGTTGACGCCCAGTGCGGACAGCACGGCCGGCACGGGCTCCAGCCCGAGCGCCTGCTGGGCCGCGACCGTCTCGGCGACGGGCAGCAAGCGGTGATCGCGGAGGTCGCACTGGTAACGGTTGCCGGTCCAGGTGGGCGAGACCTCGGTCAGCGTCTCCGGAGCCCCGCCGGCGTCGTACGACGAGAACTCGCCGTGATGCGCGAGCCAGATCGCACGGCTCAGGTCGGCGTACGACCCGAGCCGCGAGGCCGCCGCGGTAGCTGCGCCGCCGAAGTCACCGGTGATCCCCGCCGCGTCCGGATTGCCGGCGAGCTCCGACAGGACGACGACGGGCTGCGCGGAGTCCGGCCGGACGACCAGGCGAGCCAGGCAGAACGCGGCACCCGCGACGGGATGCTGCCACCGCACGATCGTGGCGATGCGGCGTGTGCCGTCGTCGGTGGTGTCGATGATCGAGTTGCCGCCCGCGTTCAAACGGAACCTCCTGAGCTGCCGCTGGTCGTCCGTCCGAGCCTAGTTGCGCAAGGAGTCACCGCTGTCGCCCGCGGCGACGTGGTGTCGGTTTCACCCGACGGTGACGTCGCGCCACGGGCCGTCGGCGATGACCCCGCGGACCTGGTCGACCGTGGGGTCGGCCCAGTCGAACGTCACCAGCCACCAGGTCGCGCCGGCCGCGAAAACGCTACCGGGTCCACGCCGACGTCGAGCGCTGCCACCACGTCGTACGACGAATCGCCGCGACCGGCCGCCGGGCGCAGCGTCTTCATCCGGGAACGCGCCATGTGCCGCCGCGTTGGTCAGAAGGGCCCAACGAGTGACGACACGCTGAGTCACAAGGGCCCGATGAACGGAAGGGGTTGGCGGCCCGGCCCGGCCCGCTCCGTTTGTGTGATGACCTGACGCTTGTAGATAACCTGGCCCACAGTTGGCCTCCGTAGCCAGTTGCAGCCGGCCGGCAAGCACCAGTGTTGGCCATCGAGCATGAAGACGCCGAACGACGCTGATCGGGCGCAGCCAGGCGCCAACCTGACGCGTAGGGTTCGGGGGCGGGTGATGCGCAGACGTTGCTCAGGTGCGTTCGGCGAAGTAGGTGAGAGGGTCGCCGTAGCGGAGGTCGCCGGCGCCGGCGGAGGTGAGGGCGCCGATCACCATCGAGCGCCGGTGGGCGCCGAAGCTGAGCACGTGCGCGACCATGCCGCCGTGCGTGAACACGTCCGGGTGGTCCGCGGGTCCGGCCCGGAAGACCTCCGCCGCGCGGTCCTCGGCGACCACGCGTCGGACCAGCTCGGTGAAGCGCTGGCCGGCCTCCGCGTGGCGTTTGCGCAGGTCGTCGGGGTTGTCGCCGAGGTCGCCGGGTGACGGGTTGCCGTCGACTGCCTCGAGCCACATCTCCAGCTGGCCGACCAGCTGGTCCAGCAGGGTCCGGACGGTCTGCTCGCCGTCGTCGTCGGACAGGCCGCCGGCGGGTACGACGGTCTCCAGGACGTGCTCGTGCTGGGCCGCCCACTCGATCAGCTCACCGACCAGCCAGACGTGGTGCTCGACCATCGTGACCGCGATGTCCATCGTCGTCCTCTTCCGCCGATCGGGGTGCCGAGCACCAAGTCAACACCCACTCTTGCCCGATCCGGCAGAGTTGAGTGGAATGGACTCAACTTTCGGTACGCTGGTACGAGCGTAGGGACGCTCGAACGAAAGGGCTTGGGGAGCACCATATGGACGTACAGCGGTTGACCACGCTGGCGCGCGAGACGCTGTCGGTGGCGATCAGGATGACATCGACGGCCGGGAACCCGGTCGTCGAGCCGGTGCACCTGCTGTCCGCGCTGCTCGCGCAGCAGGAGGCGGGCACCGCCGCGCTGCTGGAGGCGGCCGGCGCCGACCTGGACGCGGTACGACGGCAGACCGCGGAGCGGCTGGCGGCGCTGCCGAAGGCGAGCGGGGGCAGCGTGCAGGCGCCGGGGCTGTCCCCGCAGACCAGTGACGTGCTGAGCAACGCCGAGCAGCGCGCGCTGGGCCTCGGCGACGAGTACGTCTCCACCGAGCACCTGCTGATCGCGCTCGCCACTGTCGACAGTCCGGCGAAGTCGATCCTCAAGGTGACCCCGGACGCGCTGCTGAAGGCGTTCGACGAGGCCCGGGGCAGCCGCCGGATCACCAGCCCGGAGGCCGAGGGTACGACGAAGGCCCTGGAGAAGTACGGCATCGACCTCACCGAGCGGGCCAGGGAGGGCAAGCTCGACCCGGTGATCGGCCGTGACTCCGAGATCCGCCGTGTCGTCCAGGTGCTCAGCCGGCGCACCAAGAACAACCCGGTGCTGATCGGTGAGCCCGGCGTCGGCAAGACCGCCGTCGTCGAGGGGCTCGCGCAGCGGATCATCGCCGGCGACGTGCCGGAGAGCCTGCGCGGGCGCCGGCTGATCAACCTGGATCTCAGCGCGATGGTCGCGGG